>NZ_CP015207.1:1780000-1895000 GCF_002101375.1 Sporosarcina ureae
TTGTCATGGTCCTTCATGATTTGAATCAAGCAGCACGTTTTGCCGATTTTATCATTGCCATGAAAGATGGAGACATTGTATGCGCAGGCGTGTGCGAGGACGTAATACGGCCAGATATACTGCGAGAAGTATTTCGAATTGATGCCGAAATTGGAACGGATCCAAGAACGGGCAAACCGTTATGTATCACATATGATCTATTAAAAGGAGACGAATAACTGTTGAAGAAAATTCTATTACCTGCTCTTCTGCTTTTCGTACTTGCGTTAGCAGCTTGCGGCAATAAACAGGAAGAACCTGCGAAAGAAGATACACCTGCAAAAGAACAAGGAGCAAGCGACACGATTACTTATGAATCAGAAGAAGGTCCAGTGGAGGTTCCCGCAGATCCACAACGGGTTGTAGTGTTATCTAGTTTTGCCGGTACTGTACATGAATTTGGCGTGAATTTGGTGGGAGCTGAGTCTTGGTCAAAAGATAATCCAAGCTTTGATTTATTTTTGAAAGATGTAGAAGAAGTGTCGGACGAAAACATTGAAAAGATTATTGAACTGGAGCCGGATTTAATTATTGGACTTAACACTATTAAGAACATTGATAAACTAAAAGAAATTGCCCCTACTGTTACGTATACATACGGAAAAGTAGATTATTTAACACAGCAAATCGAAATCGGTAAGTTATTGAATAAGGAAAAAGAAGCGACAGAATGGGTAGATGCATTTAAGGCACGTGCGCAGCAGGCAGGAAAAGACATTAAAGCCAAAATTGGAGAAGATACGACAGTTTCCGTCATCGAAGAGTTTGACAAACAAATTTACGTCTTCGGCGATAACTGGGGAAGAGGAACGGAAATCCTCTACCAGGAAATGAAACTGGCTATGCCTGAAAAAGTAAAGGAAATGACTGAGAAAGACGGATATTATGCTCTTTCTGCAGAAGTTTTGCCTGAATTTGCCGGGGACTATGTCATCTTGAGTAAAAGTGATACAGGAGATAATTCATTCTTGGAAACGGAAACATACAAGAATATTCCTGCCGTCAAAAATGATCAAGTCTACCAGGTAAACACAGCAGAATTCTCTTTCAATGATGCCTATACACTTGATAATCAGCTTGATTTCTTCATCAAAAGCTTTTTAGGAACTAAGTAATCAAACAAAATGGGTTCTTCATTGAAGAACCCATTTTGTTATGACAAGAAAGGAGCGGATGAATAAAATGGATAAACCCGTTAAAAAAGCTATACCATTTAGTTTTAAATTATTTGCTAGCATGATACTTTTACTAATCAGTTTCCTATTCGCCATGAAGCTTGGTGCCGCTCACACTTCATGGCAAGATGTCTACCTTTCATTCACGTCAAACCAAGAGGATTCTATTCTAATCCTGAAAGAAATACGCTTTCCGCGTGAAATAGGTGCTGTATTTGTAGGTGCGGCTTTGGCCGTATCAGGGGCGATCATGCAAGGCATGACGCGAAACCCATTGGCTGATCCGGGGTTGCTTGGACTGACTGCCGGGGCAAATGCCGCATTAGCCATTGCGCTTGCATTGATTCCAACTATTAACTATTTCGGCATCATGACAGCTTGCTTCATCGGCTCTGCTGTTGGTGCGCTGATCGTCTTTGGTATTGCTTCCGCGAGGCGAGGCGGCTTTGCACCTATTCGGCTGGTCTTGGCAGGCGCAGCCGTCTCTACATTTTTATTCGCTATCGCTCAGGGCGTTGGTTTGTATTTTAAGATTTCAAAGGATGTGGCAATGTGGACGGCTGGCGGATTGATCGGCACTTCATGGGGACAATTACAGACCATTGCGCCAGTCATCATCATAGGTATTTTCGTCGCATTCGTACTTTCACGTCAGTTGACATTATTGAGTCTGAATGAAGAAGTAGCGATTGGACTTGGACAAAATACAGTGAAAATAAAAGTCTTGTTGTTTATGGTTATTATCTTATTAGCAGGAGCCGCTGTGGCATTAGCGGGTAATCTAGCATTTGTTGGTTTAATGATTCCACATATTGTCCGTGCAATCGTCGGAACAGATTATCGATTCATCATCCCCATTTCCGCTATTTTAGGCGCAACTTTTATGTTGCTAGCGGATACGGTTGGACGAATATTACAAGCACCGTTTGAAACTCCTGTTGCTGCATTAATTGCAATCATCGGATTACCGTTCTTTCTCTTAATCGTACGCAAAGGTGGTCAGGCATTCTCATGATACTTCCACATATACGGAGAAAACAAAGAATTCTTTTGGCATGCTTCATTGTATTGATTCTCTTCCTGACAACTCTTGCACTTGGCTTAGGATCTGCTTCTATTGAATGGAGCCGGCTAGTCCCTACTCTTCTTGGTCAAGGCACTTTCAAAGAAGAGTTTGTACTGTTTTCTATTCGCCTCCCACGAATCATCATTACGTTGTTGGCCGGTGCCGCGCTTGCCTTGTCAGGTGCTATTTTACAAGGAATCACACGTAATGACCTTGCTGATCCCGGTATCATCGGGATAAATTCTGGTGCTGGAGTCGCAATTGCACTATTTTTCTTATTTGTACCGATCGAGGCTGGCGCGTTCACTTACTTATTACCGTTAGTAGGATTTGGGGGAGCCCTCATCACTTCGGTTTTAATTTACCTTTTTGCTTACAGTAGAAAAAACGGACTACAGCCTATGCGCCTTGTACTAGTGGGTATTGGGTTTTCAATGGCTCTATCAGGTGTGATGGTCGTATTGACTTCTTCCGCCAAGCAAGAGAAAGTCGATTTTATTTCAAGATGGATAGCCGGGAATATTTGGGGAACTGATTGGCCTTATATTTGGGCACTGGCACCTTGGTTGCTCATATTGATCCCGTTCGCACTATTTAAAGCACACCGGCTCGATATGCTTGGTTTGAATGAAGCTGTAGCGACGGGAATTGGTGTGTCGCTTGGACGGGAGCGTCTAGTGCTATTGCTGACCGCTGTAGCTTTAGCTGCATCCGCTGTGTCGGTTACAGGTGGTATCGCGTTCATCGGTCTGATGGCGCCTCATATCGCCAAATCCCTAATCGGTCCACGCCATCGAATGAATTTACCTATTGCGATCTTGCTCGGCAGTTTTCTTCTGTTGTTAGCAGACACAATCGGACGAA
Organism: Sporosarcina ureae; assembly: GCF_002101375.1. GTDB lineage: Bacteria > Bacillota > Bacilli > Bacillales_A > Planococcaceae > Sporosarcina > Sporosarcina ureae_B. Next base: position 1,783,145 of record NZ_CP015207.1, read on the forward strand.
ATATCTTGGAACCGAGTGGTATTCCAGCGGGTATTATCGTTTCATTGATAGGCGCACCATACTTTTGCTATTTACTATTGAAGAAATAAAAATGCCAGAACTACCCGCTTTGGGTGTTCTGGCGATCACTAATTCCATCCTTATTGTCTATGCATTATAATAATCATATATTGTTCCATTTAAATTTAATTTACAAGCACAAGAAAGTATGTTGAATAGTTAACTGTTTGTTACGTTGTCTGCTCCCAAAGTTTCATCACCGGTTATTTTTCTAGACGCGGAAGGAAGATCCTCCCAATATACTGCTTTCACGATCTCTTCCGATGAATGTTTAGTCATTAAACTTACAATAACTAATCCCATTATAGAAGCCAAGAGTCCAGGCACTACTTCATCGAGTCCTGTATTAAAAAATGGCCATATGACAGTGACAAAACCAGCTACTAACATACTGGCAACGATACCCCGTGCTGTCGTCCTTCTCCAGAACATCACTGCCAAAAATGGAAAGACAATTGTAGTTGCGGAAATTCTTAATGCCCACTGATAAACACTGATGATATCTGTCATGAAGTAAGAAACAATTAATGCCAAAACAGAAATTATTACTACACTAAAACGAGCAACAAACATCATTTGCTTACCTGAGGCATTAGGATTAATCATACGAAAATACAAATCTTGTGCAATATTGGAACTGCCTTGAAGTATAAATGAATCTGCACCTGTCATTAATGCAGCTAGTAAACCTACAATTACGATGCCTCCAATTGCCGGATGTAATAAATCAACAGTTACATACGAAAATATTAAATCAGCATGAATATCCGCTGGCACAAATTGACGAGCTGTTACACCGATTACAAAAGGAAATATACTAATAATAGATGTTATAACATAACCCGTTATTCCTGCTCGAATAGCAACCTCTTCGTTTTTCGATGCAAAAATCCGTTGCCATGTTGATTGCCAGATTAGGTAGAATGGAGCTACTGTCAATGCAAACATTAACACCTCTCCAATTCCATGGGGACCAGCAGGAGATAAATACTCTATCGGCGTTTGGGCTAGCACACTTGAAATGCCGCCACCAAACTTTAGTGCTGCAAATGCCAGTATGAACAAACCAATTACTAGGATAAAGCTTTGTAATGCGTCTGTGACGATAGCAGCTACTAGACCACCGAGTATTGTAAAGCCAAGAATCAGTGCAAACGATAAGAAGATTCCTACCTTCACGTCAATATGAAAAACTATACTAAATACTGTACTCATTCCAACAATTTGAAGTGCTGTAGCAGGAACCGAATAAATAAAAGCAGATAATACTGATGGTATAATCCCTGTTTTAGAACCAAACCTTTCGCCAAACAAATCTGCCATCGTATATAATCTCTGTCTTCTAAGCGGTTTACTAAAAACGTAAATTAGTAATATACTCGTCAGATAAGCTGGTAAAGCAAACTTAAAATAGCCGGACATGCCTACAGTAAAACCCATTCCTACCCAACCAATAAAAACTGCTGCTCCCACATTCGTACTGATTGTTGTGCCTACTATACTCCAAAACTTCATATTCCAACCTGCTATTAAGTAGGAGTCCGCATCTTTTACCTTTGTAAAGTAATAAATACCGATAGCAAACATTGCTATGAAGTATACTGATGAATAAGTTACATACCAAGCCATTTACATTCCTCCATTTATCAAGTAAGTCCACTATAGGTATCTGTTATTTCATGGCTTCTTATACGCTAATTCACCATCAATAATTGTCATTTCTACTATAATATCTTTTATTCTCATAGGATCAATTTCCACAGGATTTTCGTTCAATACTACAAAGTCTGCTGCTTTCCCTAATTCAATACTACCTACCTCATCCTCTTCAAAATTCAGCTGAGCACCATAAATCGTCATTGATTTCAACGCAGATTCCACATCTATCTTTTGATTTTCACCTAAGACTTTTCCGTCTCGAGTAACGCGATTGACAGCTACCCAGATAGAGAATAACGGGGAGATGGGTGTGATGGGACAGTCAGAATGAAGTGTATAAAGCATATCAAGATCCTTAGCATCGCGTAATGCATTCATTCGCTTAGCCCGCTCTGGTCCCAAGAAGATATCACGGTGGCGATCACCCCAGTAGTAAATATGATTTATGAAGAATGAAGCTGCGATATTTAACGACTTCATCTTTTTCAAATCTTCTCCTGTTGCTGTTTGGACATGTTCTATACGATGATGATGATCACGCTGTTCCCCATTATTGATAGCGCTTTCATAGGATTCTATAATGGAATTTATTGCACGGTCTCCATTACCGTGTGTAGCAATTCTAAAACCTCTTTGATGGAAGTCTAACACATAATCATTTAATTGTTCCTGCGTGTATATTAAATCTCCATACAGCTTATCATCGCAGTAGTACGGTTTCCGCAATGCACCTGTCAGCCCTTGGATTGAGCCATCTTGAAATAGCTTTGCACTATCTAACTTTGCACGGTCATTTGTCTTTTTCCGGATTTCCTTATCAAGTTCTACAGCAGTATATTCACTAAACACTCCGCCTTTTTCCAACAGATAACTTAATATCATGAGACGCATTTTCATAGGATTCGCCTTTGATTGAACAGCCAGTATATGAGCATCAAATTCTCTCTCAAGCAAATGTAAACCTACTCCTGCATCTGTATTGGTTGTAATACCCTGCGCAAGATAATCAAGAGCTCCTTGTCTTATCAGTTCAACTATTTCTTCAGTACTTGGTATTGGCACGAAGTCAAATACTAGATCCATAGCTCCAGGTTCATATAGCACTCCTGTAAGTTCACCGTTCTGATCCTTTCCAAAATAACCGCCATCAGGTTTTGGTGTATCCTTATTCACCCCGGCAAGCTCTAAAGCAACCGTATTAGCCGCAGCTAAGTGGCCTGAAATATGTCGAATGAAAATCGGATGAACTGTACTTATTGCGTCTAAATCCTCTTTAGATGGATGTCGTTTTTCATCGAGCATGGTATCGTCATATCCATATCCTAAGATCCATTCTCCTTTTTCTTTAACCGAGCACTCTTTAGTCACGCTGGCTTGTATATCTTTTATACTTTTATGTAAAGGCGATGAACAGTTTACTTGGGCCTTATTCTGAGAATACATCAGCAAATGATTATGAGTGTCTATAAAACCCGGCATTATAGTTTTACCATTCAAGTCTATTTCCTCTACTTTTTCCGCCCGCATTATTTTCTCTTCAGGTGGTTTTTCTGCATCCCATATACCCGTTATACGTCCCTGATAACTCGTAAGCGAACGCCCCTTAGTGCTATCTTTATCAAGGGTTAAAACCGTGCCATTGTGAATAATTAAATCGGCTTTTATCATGTTGTCATCCTTCCCATTTAAGTGAATTTAATGAGTGTCGAATAAATCAACCAACGAATTAGTAGTGAAAAAATACGAATGGCTTATCTATTTTCAACGTCAAATAGTATAATTCTCAACTCATCATGTTGTCCGTACCAGTTAAGAATTGTTTATATACTAGCATAAGTAAAGATTTGTGTACACTACATATTCCGAATAATATAATATATTGAAATATTCTATAGATTCGTTCTCTTTCCTTGTTCAGACCCCCATTTATATCCATATAGGAAACTTCATTTGTGCTCATCTACAAAAGATGATTTCAAAGAAGTCTTTTTTGCGATTTCCGTTATTCAACTAATTTACTAATATACGGAGGTGTGAAATGAATTCACCTTTCTCTTGATAGCTTAATGTGAAAAGAATACATATCAGCTTTACAATTAGCGATATAGTATTCAATCAACGAACCTTTCGTATCCGTCAAAAACCTTTCCGTTTGCAGAGTATTATCTGATTGGTTAATTCCTAATAACTCTGTATCTTCACTATTCAAAGTGTTGCTCGTTATAATCTGTTCCGCTTCTGATAATTGAATATGGAGTTCATTTTCTAGCAAATCATAAATTGCACCATTAGCAATGTCGAGCCCTGCCAACTCTCTTCCTATATCCACAGGATAATAATGAGTTTCAATGGCTAATGGAGTTTCATCAGCATACCGTAGGCGCTTGATTACATACATTTCAGCCTCATCTGTAAAGTTTCGAACCGGTTCTGGAGTTTTCACAACCATATGCTCTATTAACTTCGCCCCCGGCTTCATGCCCATTTGATTAATTGTTTCAGTCATACTGCTTAAAGATCCTAGCCAGTCATGTATTGGTTTTATCGATATGAACGTTCCTTTACCATGTTTCTTTTCCAGCATACCTTCCCTAACTAGTTGGGACACAGCCTCTCTTACTGTAGCTCTACTTACATCATGTTGTTCTGTTAGCTCTCTTTCACTAGGGATCTTGTCTTGATAAAGACCTTCTTCGATAGAGTTCTTGATTATTTCTTTAAGTTGAACGTGTAGTGGTAATGGACTATGAGGATCTAATTTCATACCACACTTTCCTTTCTCATCGGTTTATCAGACAACTATATTTCTAATAGTTGTCTGGTAAATTCCGTTATTTAGTATATTGTATGGACATTTTATAGGCTCGCAATCTTTACATTCCCCTATCTTGCTTCACATAACGTATCAGTTCTTTTTCCCGCGCAGAATGTATCTCCTCAGTAAACGAAGTATTCCACTCATAATACCCCTTACCTGTTTTACTACCGAGCTCTCCCGCTTCCACCAATTCCTGCATACTAGCTGCGGATTGGTGTGCATTCGATAAATCCTTATATAGATAATTCGATATGTCTGTGTAAACATCCAGACCACCCATATCTGCCGATAAGAAAGGACCCGTGACAGGTAATCTTCTACCGATACTGTAAAGAACTGCGGCATCTATATCTTCTTTGGTCGCAATTCCTTCTTGTAGAATATGCTGTGCTTCACGCAACAAAGCGAATTGTAGACGATTCCCTACAAATCCGGGCGCTTCCTTTTTCACTTCGATCGGCTTTTTATTTAGCCCATTCATTAATGCTATCGAACGTTCAACTGTCTGGTCGTTTGTTCTCTCTCCTCTAACTACTTCGACTAATGGAATCAAATGCGCCGGATGCCAAAAGTGTGTGATGACCGTACGTTCAGGATGTTTCGTTTGAGCCGCAATGTCAGTTGGACTGATTGCCGAAGTATTACTTGCCAGAATAACGGATGGATCGCAAAGCTCATCGAGTTGTTTGAAGATTTGTTGCTTCAACTCGAGACGTTCAGGCACTGCTTCGATAATGAACGTAGCACCTTTCACCGCTTCATCCATTGTTGTTACTGTAGTAATTCTGTCTTTCACTGATTGTACTTCTTCAACCGCCAACAAATCATTATCCCTTAGCACTTGCAACTTACTTTCAATACTTGTCAGCGCACGCTCTAGTTCTTCAATGGCTATTCCATACATCGTTACATCGTATCCCGCCCACGCAGCACTCAATGCAATTGAATGACCCATTGTACCGCATCCGATAATTGCTATTCTTTCCATCACCTTGCCCCCAATTCTGTTATCCAAATGAAAAAGACGACACCTTTGCAAGCTGGTATCGTCAATCGAATTATCTAGCCGTAAAGTTTGGAGAAATTGTAAAACTTGCTTCCGTCTTGTCTTGTACTTCATCTATGGAAATACCAGCGGAAGTTTCGACAAGCACCATGCCATCCCGTGTGAAATCAAACACAGCCAAATCCGTAATGAGTCGATCTACCACACCAATACCCGTTAACGGCAACGAACACGTTTTCTTAACTTTCGATTCACCGTGTTTATTGACATGATCCATGATGATTACGACACGTTTTGCACCGACAACCAAGTCCATTGCGCCGCCCATTCCTTTCACCACTTTTCCTGGTATCATCCAGTTGGCCAGGTCTCCATTTTCAGATACTTCCATACCACCGAGAATTGCCAAGTCAATGTGTCCACCACGAATCATTGCGAACGATTCCGCACTATCAAAGAAGGACGAGCCTGGGACTGTCGTAATCGTTTCCTTTCCAGCGTTGATCAGATCTGCATCCTCTTGCCCTTCTACTGGATAAGGCCCGATGCCAAGCAGGCCATTTTCCGATTGCAATAAAACCGTCATACCAGCTGGAATTTCGTTAGCAACAAGGGTGGGCATACCGATACCGAGGTTGACGTTCATACCGTCCTGAATTTCTTCTACCGCACGTTTTACGATTATATTTCGTGTTTCCGTCATGTTCATCTCTCCTTTTTACGCTTTATTCACTGTTAAGCGTTCAATGCGTTTTTCGTAATCTGTTCCGAGTAGTACTCGCTGTACGTAGATGCCTGGCGTATCAATTTCTTCTGGAGTAAGCTCACCGGCTTCCACGATTTCTTCTACTTCCGCAATCGTTATTTTACCTGCTGTTGCAGCTAACGGATTAAAGTTCATCGCTGTCTTGCGGTAAACCAGATTTCCAAGTGTATCCGCCTTCCAAGCTTTCACAAGCGCAAAGTCTCCGACGATACCTTCTTCAAGTAGATACGTCTTGCCGTTAAATTCTTTTGTCTCTTTACCTTCAGCGATTGGTGTACCTACCCCTGTTGCTGTGTAGAATCCAGGAATCCCTGCACCCCCCGCTCTAATTCTCTCTGCAAGCGTTCCTTGGGGACTCAATTCTACTTCTAGCTCTCCATTAAGAAACTGCTTTTCAAACGTCTTATTTTCTCCCACATAAGAAGCAATCATCTTCTTTATCTGTTTATTATCTAGTAACTTTCCAAGACCCGCATCATCTATTCCACAGTTATTGCTTGCAACCGTTAAATCCTTTACGCCACTATCTTGTAACGCCTGTATGGATTTTTCCGGAATACCACATAAACCGAAGCCTCCCACAATTAACGTAGCACCATCTTGAATATCTGAAACCGCTTCCATAAATGAATTCATCACTTTACTCATACCGTAACCTCCTCCAACTCTTTAGTAATAGTGTACAGATTTCTGACTTATATGTAAAATGAATATAGTGAATGAAACTTATTCTTAATTGGAATAACTGAAAGGTTGGATCGCTATGGAACTTAAAGACCTTCATGCTTTTATAGAAGTAGCAAATCATCTAAGCTTTACAAAGGCGGCTGAACATTCTTATATATCACAGCCCACTCTAAGTAAATCAGTGAAAAAACTTGAAGAAAAACTGAATGTTATCCTTTTCAACCGTTCTACTCGTAGCCTCCGTTTGACAGATGCAGGAGTAATTGTATATGAGCAAGGACAACAAATTCTCCAATTGTTCGGCGAGCTCCCTGTCTTACTCGAAGATCTTGCCGAGGGCGTATCAGGAGAAATTAAAATCGGCATGCCACCTTTGATTGGCACATTGTTCTTTCCGCAGATCGCTAAACGTCTTTCAAAGAATTACCCTCATATTAAAATTGAATTGCATGAACTAGGTGCCAAAGTCGTCGAAGAGCTTGTAGATAAAGGCCAGATTGATGTCGGTATTATCGTGCTACCAACAGATCAAGACGCTTTCCAAGTTCAGCCTTTTATCTCAGATACATTCTTCCTGTTTGTCCATACTGATCATCCTTTTGCAAAACGAGATGCTGTCGCTTTATCTGAGTTAATAAACGAGCAGCTTATCCTATTTTCTAAAAGTTTTACCTTACACCGCTATATCATAGGTGCTTGCAAAGAGGCCGGGTTTAATCCTACTATATCGTATGAAAGCTCCCAGTGGGATTTGATCATTGAACTGGTTGCAGCAAAACTGGGGATCACGCTTCTTCCCCGATCGATATCGACGAAATTTACTAATGAAAACATTAAGATGATTCCCATCGAAGGACCACCTTTACTATGGAAGCTCGGCATCGTCACTAAGAAAAACAGTTATCATTCATTTGCATTGAAAAAATTTATGCAGATGTTTTGAAGCACGTGTAATAAAGCTGTACAAAACATTTCAATTAAACCAAGTATTATAAGTTATTGAAACAAAAAACCAACCGTTACCGGTTGGTTTTTGTTTCACGTGGAACAGGTTAGTTTTTTAGAACATCTTCGTAGTCCATGTCTCCCCATTCCAAATAGTAGATACTACATCTTCATAAAAGTCAGGTTCATGTGAAATAAGTAAGATACTTCCTTTATACTCTTTTAGAGCACGTTTCAGTTCTTCTTTTGCATCATAATCCAAGTGGTTTGTTGGTTCATCTAAAACTAATAAATTGGTTTCACTATTTACCAGTTTACAAAGACGCACCTTCGCACGTTCTCCTCCACTTAATACCTTTACCTTACTTTCAATATGTTTCGTCGTTAATCCGACTCGCGCTAAAGCCGCACGTACTTCATATTGTGCAAAGTGAGGAAATTCACTCCAAATCTCTTCCAAGCACGTATTGTCCGTGTCTGTTTTCATTTCCTGTTCGAAGTAACCGATTGCTAGATGCTCACCTTGCTCCACTTTACCTGAAAGAGCGGTTATTTCCCCGAGAATACTTTTTAACAACGTCGTTTTCCCAATCCCGTTTGCTCCTGCAAGAGCAATCTTCTGTCCACGTTCCATTGAAAGATTCAAAGGCTTCGACAGCGGCTCATCGTATCCAATGACTAGATCTGTCGTTTCAAATAAATATTTCCCAGGTGTTCTTGCCGTTTTAAAATCAAAATGAGGTTTCGGTTTTTCAGAATCCAACTCAATGATGTCCATCTTATCTAGTTTTTTCTGTCGAGACGTTGCCATTCGACTCGTTGCCGCATTCGCTTTATTACGCGCTACGAAGTCTTTCAAATGAGAGATTTCTTTCTGTTGCTTTTTATAAGCAGCTTCGACCTGTTGCTGTCTCATTTCACGCACACGTAAAAACTCGTCATAGTCACCAGGGTAACGATTGACCTGTTGATTTTCCATATGATAGATCAAGTTAATGACACTGTTCAAGAATGGAATATCATGCGAGATCAAAATGAATGCCCCTGGATACTCTTGCAAATATGTACGCAACCATTCAATATGCTCGACATCCAAATAGTTCGTTGGCTCATCAAGCAATAAAATATCAGGCTTTTCAAGCAACAGTTTAGCCAGTAATACTTTAGTGCGCTGGCCTCCACTCAAATCATTCACATCAGTATCCAATCCGAATTCATCGAGCCCGAGACCGTTTGCGACTTCTTCCACTTTTGCGTCAATCATGTAAAAGTCACTCTGCTCTAGAGATTCTTGAATTTGCCCGGTTTCTTCAAGCAAACTTTCCAGTTCGTCTGGTTCTACTTCGCCCATCTTCGCAAAAAGACTGTTCATTTCCGTTTCCATATCATACAAATATTGAAACGCTGTGCGCAATACATCACGGATGGACATCCCCTGCTTTAAAGCTGCATGTTGATCTAAATATCCGATACGTACACGCTTTGACCATGTCACTGTTCCTGCATCCGGCTCCAGCTTATGCGTAATGATATTCATAAATGTAGATTTACCTTCTCCGTTTGCACCTACTAATCCTATATGTTCACCTGCCAATAGACGAAATGATACATCTTCGAAAATCACACGGTCGCCGAAACCGTGGCTAATATTTTTTACTGTCAATAAACTCATGTTGTACACCTATTCCTTTTCCATTATAGCGATTAAACTTATCTAAGTTATTTTAACACCCTCCACTTACAATTACTTCAGAAAAGAAAAAACAATAGTATGAGATGTAGCACCTTTTACGTTGCAGATGAACAAAATACCACTGATTTGCATACTTCACTGTGTGGCACTATGTTCACTTAAGTTAAGAAAATCTAGCTATATACAATGCTGCCATATAAGTAGTTAACGAATTGACAAGACATCTTGCACTCCAATACGCAATACAACGTACATGAGTTAAAATCTGAATACTATTAGAAGACCCATGCGAATGCTTGCATGGGTCTTCTTTAAATGATCTATTGTACTTTTTGCAGTTACTTATCTAAATATATTGTTGCGTAGTTATCGTTTTCCATTGGATGTGGTTCAAAACCTTTAACGTAATTAGCAAATCCTAGAGGCGGTGTCGTATGTGCTAGTGGAACCCACGGGGCATCGTTATGAAAAATTACTTGTGCTTGTTTATACAGATTTGCCCGCTCATCTTGATCAAACGTAACACGCGCCTGTTCAATCAGTTTCTGGAATTCTTCATTATCGTAAAACGCTTTATTATTAGCAGGAGGCTCCATATTCGTATTACTTAGATTCGGATATAGGAAGTTGTCGGGGTCTGCCATGACGCCTGTCCAACCGTATAACGCCATTGGATGCTCACCATTTCCTGTCTTCTCTAAATATGTTGCCCACTCATATGTCACGATTGTTGCTTTGACTCCAATTTCCTTTAAATTCGCTTGAATCGCTTCTGCCGTTTTCATTGGTTGCGGTAAATAGGGTCGCGGATTATTCATTGTCCAAATCTCCGTCTCAAAACCACCCGAATAGCCTGCATCTGCTAGCAATGCTTTAGCTGCTTCAGAATCAAAAGCATAATCTTCGATGTCTTCGTTATAGCCCCATAAAGAAGGGGGTATAGGATTCTTTGCCACTTCCCCAAATCCGCTGTAAAATCCATCAACTATAGACTGTTTATCAATAGCCATATTCATGGCTTGTCTGACCTTTACATCGTCAAATGGTTTCTTCTGCGTGTTCATAACCAAAAAACCCTCATTAAAACTTGGTCGTTTAACGAGTTTGAGATTTTCATTTTTTTCCACTGTCTTTGCGTCTTCTGGATTCATCCCATCAATGAAATCTGCTTCTCCACTCAAAAGTACATTCAATCGCGTAGAGTTATCTGGTATGACTGTAAAGATAATCTGATCCAGCATCGGCTGGTTCTCTACATAGTAGTTTTCATTTGCCTTCACGACGATTTTATCGTTGCGAGACCAGCTTTCAAATTTAAATGGGCCTGTACCAACAGGGTTTTCAAAGAATCGTTCATTATACTTTTCGATAGCTGTCGGACTTGCAATTCCGAACATTGGAATAGCCAAATAGCTAACGAACGGGGCAATTTTCTCTTTCAATCTAATCTCCACTGTCTGTTCATCTATCGCAGTAACAGATTCAATTTTATGATTATCTTCTCCTTTAAACCCTCCGTAAAGAAATGGATAATAAGGGAAATCACCAATATGGTATTCATTATCAGGATCCATCCAACGTTCAAAGTTAAATACTACCGCATCTGCATTGAAGTCTGTTCCATCGTGAAACTGTACTCCTGTTTTCAACGCAAGCGTCCACGTTAAACCATCTTCACTAGTTTCATACGACTCAGCCAATTTGGGTTGCAGCTGTAAGTCCTTATCATATTCAAATAATGTTTCAAAAATTGCATGTGTTACTCGAATCGACTCGCCGTCTGTAATATTGATCGGATCGAGTCCAACCGAATCGGCTCCCCTTGCATAGATCATTGCGCCACCTTTTTTCGGTCCCTCTTCTTTAGACGCATTCTCTTTGTCACCTGTATTTGAACAAGCGCTAAGGAGGAATAATCCTACTAACAGACACATTGCGATTATTAATCGTTTCATAAAGATCCTCCTATAATTGATAGTTCTAGTTACCACCCTACTATTCTCGTGTAAATGTTTTGAAAAGTCAATTAGTCTATGAAGAGTAATCATGATTTTTGCTGTTTACTAGTCAATATGTTTTACTTTTAACATCATCTACTTCTTGAAATGGAGGCAATTCTTTATGACTAACCCAATAAACTATATAGAACATCATAAAAAGGAAATTCTACAGACCTATCAAGAACTGCATGCCATCGCTGAGCCTAGCTGGCAAGAACAGCAGACTTCACGGTATTTACAGGATCAGCTTTCGGCTGCCGGCTTACGCATCACCGGCTTTACTGGTCATCACGGATTCATTGCAGAAATCAAGGGCCATACGAAGGGCGTCATTGCGTTACGCGCGGATATGGATGCACTGGTACAGGAAGTCGATGGTAAAGTAATGGCTAACCATTCTTGCGGACATGATGCGCACAGTACGATGGCACTCTATACCGCACTAGCTTTGAAAAACTGCGAAATGGATTTGCATCATACGATCCGATTTATTTTCCAGCCTGCAGAAGAGGTAGCAGAAGGCGCGTTACAAATGATGAAAGAAGGCGTGCTCGAAGATGTTCTATTCCTAGGTGGCCTGCACGTGCGCCCGCATACGGAAGTTCCATTCGGTAAATCTGCCCCCGCAATTTTACACGGCTCGTCTGCGACTATTACAGGTACAATAACAGGGACGCCTGCACACGCAGCGAGACCTGAAGAAGGCAATAACCCAATCGAAGCAGCAAGTTTCCTAATCCAGTCCCTGCGTCAAATTCGTTTGCAAGGCAATAAAAAGTTTTCCATCAAAATCACCGAATTGCATAGTGGCGAAACGAGCAACTCTATCCCAGCCAGTGCACGGTTCACATTGGATGTTCGTGCGGAAACGAATGAAACAATGGATGCTCTGTTAGCAAAAGCCCGCCACATTATCCAACATACTGCAGCGCTGACAGAGACCGAGATTGTATATACTGAAGAAGGCTATTCACCCGCCGCTACGGAAAATGCCACGGCAATTCGACTGGCACAACGAGCGATTGGTTCTGTATTAGGAGAAGAAAACGTAGATGTGCCATGTATTTCTCAAGGAGCAGAAGACTTTCATTTTTACACTTGGAAAACACCTGATATTCCAGCGACGATGATTGGATTGGGTTGTGATTTGAAACCAGGGTTACATCATCCACAAATGTCCTTCAATACCGATGCATTAATTTATGGTGCACAAATTCTGACGCAACTATTGCTGAATGCGGATCAAGAGTTATGAAAACCATGATCTATCAAGACCACGACAATATCCTAACGGGGATGACCATGAAAGATTGCAGTGAACCGGAATGCAATAATATGGCCTTGCATGCATGTGTTTCAGCAGTTGATGTGACGAACAATCGCCGACGATTGGCGAGCTTCTTACAATGTGAGTTGGAAGATTTCGTATTTGCCAACCAAACACATAGCGCGAACTTTCATAAAGTGACTGCACAAGACCGTGGTAAAGGAGCATTGCGACAAGAAACGGCAATTGCAGATACGGATGCACTGTATACATTTGAAACCGACATGGTACTATGCAGTTTAACAGCGGACTGTGTGCCTGTACTGTTTTACAGTGACGACAGCACATTAATAGGTGCTATTCATTCAGGATGGCAGGGGACTGTAAAGGAAATTACACTAAAGCTGTTCCGCCACTTACAACATAATGAGCAATGTGATCTGAGCCAAATTCATGTTCAAATCGGCGCCGCACTCAGTCAAGAAAAATTTGAAGTGGATGAAGACGTCTATAAGAAATTTCACGAGCTCGGCTATGCAGACCAATGGATCGACTATCAAGTCAAAACAAAAAAATATCATATTAATAATCAACTGACCGTGAAAAAACAATGCGAGTTGGCAGGAATACCCGAAGCAAATATTACAATCGACCGTACTTGTACATTCCTGAGTCCAAACGGCTTTTCATACCGTCAAGACAAGCAGGCAGGACGTCATGTCAGTTTCATCAAGCGAACCACGCAAAAGATGCAGTGAGGAAAAGATCCCTCACTGCATCTTTATTTTAGCTCTATTTTCATGTCGCCTTCTAAGTAATTTGGATAAGCGAATAATTCTAGCCTTAATGGATTCACATAATCGGTCCGATCGAAGTTCAAGTTCCAATGTGTCGCTTCTTCATCCCTAAACTTTCCTGTCATAGGGGTTTCCACTTCTTCCCCATTTGCATCAATAGCGGAACCAATAAAGAAAAATGGAAATTCCTCATCGCCCGAATTCTTCATGATGAATTCGGCGTGGTGTTTATTGGATTGCAGTAACTGGATTTTTTGGTCTTTTGGCTGATTGAGCCATTCCCCCGTTTCCGTATTCACTTCCGCAAAGGCCTCTTCCACTTTTAACGCCTGCACTTTATTGATACGCAAATACAATTTTTCAGGTTGCGAGAAGTAATTACTCTGCAGGAAGAACGTATATTTACCGTCTTCCCCGCCGAACGCCGTCGTACCGTTTCGAATAGATCCCCACACCTCGCCTTTTTCATCTTCTAACCGCATATCCTCGAATTGTAGAATCTTCATCGTATTGTCGGGGTCAATAGAGATTTTTACACCCACCCGTAATGGGGATATCATCACCTTTTCAACCCTAAACTTCTGCCCTTTGATATCAACTTCCTTGTCTATCGCATAGACTTCACTCGGCTTGATTTGTTCAGGCACAGTAAACGGTACAGAAAACACTGTCTCTTCGCCTTTTAACTTGATAGCTATCTTCAAATCAAATGACTGGTTTCGCGAAGTATATAGCTCACTAAACTGATAAGTTATACGATCTTTATACGTATAATTCTCTCCCTCATCCATCACATTCCCATAAGAAAAGCTGCCTTCAGGAATCCCTTCCGCTTTTAGATTGATATAGTCGACTCGTAGACCTTTCAATGAATGATTAGATTCAATCGTATAGAAAATATTAATTCCCGACTCATCCAAAATAACACCATCTACTGTCAATGTTTTATCATCAATCGTTTGAGTCACCCCAATTTCTTGATAATAGTCGTTCTGAATCGCCGCATCGAGCCCTTTATCCATCGCAATCAATTCCACGAACTTCTCTAGACCCGGAATAGAAGCTACCGCATGAGCGAATACAGGAGATACGCGGATAGACGTAATGAATGTCAGAAGCAACAATGCCACAACGGCTACACTTCCAAAAATTCTCTTTTGTCTCTTTCTACTCTCTCGCTTTTCTCGCTGCGCTCTTTCCATACCTTGACGAATCGCTTGATCAGCTTGAGATAAAGGTAGGTGTTGTTGATCCAAATGCTCTTTCAACTGCTTCAACCGCTCTTCTTCTTTCTCATACATGATCACTACCCCCTATATCTTCAAAGTATGACCTTAGCGTACGCATCGTCTTGTGAAGCCTCGACTTCACTGTGCCTTCCGGAATATTCTCCGATTGTGCAATATCTTTAATTTTCGATTCCTGAAAGTATTTTAAGTATATTAACCGTTGCTCTTCATCAGACAATGTTGCTAGTGCTTCCCTCATCTCAAGATATGAAATATCCTCTGCAGATACAGTCTTCAATGCGCTAGCATCTACAGTGAATCGTTTACGAAGGTTTAACTGATCTTGGCAGTAATTCATCATGATGCGAATGAGCCACGTCTTGAGATAGCTCGGTTCTTTCACTGTGCGAATCTTTTTATACGCGCGATAGGTTACTTCCTGCAGCGCTTCGATCGCATCGTTTTCATTTCGCAGAAAAGCCAAGGCTGTCCGCAGAAGCGATTCCTTATGCAGTTGCATCACTGCCAGAAACGCGTCGTCATCGCCGACGATTGCCTTTCTATGCAACTCTTTTACATTCATCTCCATTGGACTATCACCTCTTCTACCTTCTTATACATTAGACTCTACAACAGCTAAAAAGTTCACATGATTTTTTATTTATTTTATACAAAAAAGGTGCCTCCTCTTACTAGGCACCTTGCTATACTTATTCTGTTCCTTCCACTAATTCAGTATAGACGACCAGACGATCATCATGCGTTTTAGCTTTGCGATCCCACGATCCCGTACATGTAATTAAATTTAATCCACTACCATACGTGAAGCCAAAGATCGCATCAACCGGCGCATCGGTACGCGGATACGCGATCTTTTTTACCACCGCGAAGCGTATTATCTTCCCGTCTTCACCATGTATGAATACTTCATCGCCAATTTCCATCTTATCCAACTCATAAAATACGGCAGGGCCCGTCTTTGAATCTACGTGACCTGCAATTACCGCACTCCCCCTACCACCGGGCTTCGTCCCCGGTGAAAACCAGCCTGCCTGATCGGGGTCTTGCGGGACGCCCATCTGGCCATTATCAAGACGTCCTACTTCTTCAATTGTAGCCTTGACGTCGAGCGAAGGAATTTCAATTACTTTCGGTTCGATTCCAACCCGTTTATCTTCTAATGAAAATTCCTCCGCCGTACGTAAGGGAACAATCGGCATATCTTCCACCTCAGCTACTTCGGCAGAGGAAGAAGCCTCTACAACTTTTTCTTGCGGCTTTGCATTGGGCTGAGCACAACCAGCCAACATCATTGCCCCAATAAATATTTGTATATATAGTTTCATCGTCTAAATGGCTCCCTCCTGGACAAAGTAGTGTATTCTTTTATTGCTGTTTCGCTGTTTTTCTACGAATCATGACAATGGATGTACTTACGATGAAGATCATGCTCAACGTTACCCATAACACCGTATAATCCGTTTCTTGACTCATACCGCCCATTCCCGTTTTTGGCATATCTGCTGGCATTGCGGAAGCAAACTGATCTGGGAACTGATCGACAATTGCACCGGATAAAGCTGTTCCTACACCAAACATATGACTGTATGCTTCGTGGATATTGTCATATGTTGCCTCGTAGTCCTCGTCTACATAGCTATCGAATGCCATTAATAATTGATCGACGTGCATCTTTAAGCCTTCTTCAAGATCTGCTGCTTTCAATCGACCTTCCGTTGCCGTATCCAAAAATGCAGCTTGTGTTACACGATAGGCATCCAAATCTGCCATGGCCTTATCTTGTCCGGCTTTATCCTCTTTCGCTGTTGCTTGTACATAATCGACAAAGTAGCCAATATGACTGCTCCAGATTTCATTGAACTGTTTTGCCCCTTCAGCTCCGTATACAGATTCAACGGATTTCGTTAGATCTTCTGTATTCGTGTTTAAAATAGCTGCCGCTGCGTCAAAGTCTTTCGCGCCGTCAATTCCCTTTTGCATAGCGAGTATTGCCAAAGCTGCGTGCGTAGAAAATTCATTGTTTAGTGATTCGCGTAAATCTGCAGCTTTCGTGTCTACAGATAGATTGTCGAATTTCTCAGGGAACTGGTCTGTGATCGCCCATGATAGACCTTTTCCTGTTCCGAACATGTGATGCATAGATTCCTTAAGACTTTCATATGCCTTATCGTAATCTTCTGCTCCATAGTTATCGAATGCCCAGATCAACTGATCAACGTGCATTTTCAAGCCTTCTTCTAAATCCGATGCCTTTAGACGATTCTCCGTAGCGACAGCCAAGAAATCTGCTTGCGTGACGCGATATGTGTCTAGATCTTTAAGCGCTTTCTTTCTGCCTTCTTCATCTTTCTCAGCTGTAGCCGTAACATAGTTGACGAAATAGCCAATATGGCTGCTCCAGATTTCTTTGAATTGTTCTCCTGCTTTGTCGCCGTAAACAGAACCTACCGCTTTCGACAATTCATCTGTATTTTCTCCAAGTTGTCCGGCAGCTGCTTCAAAGTCTGCTGCACCATCCAATCCTTTTTGCATCGTCACGACGGCCAAGTAGGCATGCTCTGAAAGGATACTGTCAAGTGTTGCTCGTAAATCTACTGCTTTGTTCGATACAGCTTCAGATACTTTTCCTCCGTGTTCGTGTTCTGCTGCGCTTGTCAGAATCGCTCCTGTTGGAAATAGTAGTGACACGCTCAATGGAATAGCTGCCCATGATTTTTTAAATTGCATAATCAATCGCTCCCTTATTCGTTTTTGTTATACAGCTAACGCAACGAATATAAAAACGGATCACTTTTCCTTAAAAGTTTTTTAAAAACTTTTAAAAAACTATACATACAGCGTTGAATACTATATGAAAAAGCCTGAATCCATCACTTTACATGAGGTTTCAGGCTTTACTTTTATCTACTATATTCCACCGGCCAATATAATCTGACCTTCTGGCGCTGAGAGGTTCGGTTCTTTTTCTATCGTGATCGCAACAGTATCCCATGTTCCGGAAAGATTCGTGAGTGGGTGGCTCACAGTTCCCGTACCCGTTTCATTAGGTTGGACGATTCCCGCTGGATACGGCTGATCGCCTTCTATCACCCAGACTTGATATAGTTCATCTTTAGAGAGTGTTGGTAAATCTGTGGCATCGAGTAGCAATACATTTTGATCGCCATCCGCTATTAACATTGCGACTGCGGATGCACTCGTACCTTCTTGTGGTGCCAGTATACTTTGGCCAATCAACTGGATCTCACTCTGTGCTATTTCAGGTTCCTTTTGTGTTTCTGAAAACAGGAAAGCATTTGCAACAAGTGAAGCAAATAACCCTGCAGCCAGTACGGTTGTCACAGGACCCATACGTCGACGACTTTTTTCTTTAGTCGGCATTGTTACAAATTCGGCCTCTGCTGGGAGGTCAGGAAGTGAAGCAAATATACGCGCTTTTAAATCTGTTGGCACTTCCACAGCTTCTGACTCATACGGTAGGTTTTCCGTTAACATCTCCCACTCCATTAATTCTTCTTGACAGGATGGGCACTCAATCAAATGATCTTCAAATTGTCTCATCTCGTCTTCAGTCAGGGTACGATTGAAATAGTCAATCAGCATATGACATGATTTATTCATTCGAAACCCCTCCTTCCTGATCAATAATTCCTTTTAAATGTTTAAGTGCTAGCCGAATCCTACCTTTAACTGTTCCGAGTGGCAACTTACAGTGTTCGGCAATTTTACTTTGGCTGAAACCTTTAAAGTAAAATAAATCAATGATTTCCCGTTGCTCTGCGCGTAGCTCCGCAATTGCTATACGGATCACTTCACGCCGTTCATTCCATTCAGCTGTAACTTCTGTGGATACGGTCTCTTCCGTCAGTGAGTCTTTATCCAATATGGGTTCATACGCATGACGTTTAGACTTACGAAGCTCGTCTATCGATTTATTTCGTGTTACTGTCAAAAGCCAAGATGAAAACTTTCCTTTTTCTTCAGCATATTGATTTGTCCCATTCCACAACTTTAAAAAGACATCTTGTGTCACTTCCTCCGCCATGGTGCGATTATTGGTCATTCGATAGGCAAATGAAAAAACCAATTTTTCATAGCGGTCATATAATTGTTCAAATGAATGCCGATTGTGAGCAACTGTTTGATAATAGAGTTGTATGTCATCCGGTTCGGTCATAAAATTCTCCTTTTTACAGGTTTTTTCTTTTTACCTTACCACAGACAATCGAAGGACATCATTTACTAGACTCCTAACATTTCTAAAAGTATAAAAAAGAGGCGTTCCCGTTATTATGCTACGAGAACGCCCCTTTTATTATTCTTTAGGATCTTCAAGCGACCGATCCACTTTTTTACGCTTCCCCTTCAAATCCAGTTCTTCCCCAAATTCGGTGTTATAATTCACATTCCGAATTCGATCAAACTGCTTATGGGGCTCTACTTTCTCATCCACATCGTCAATAATCTCTTCATTCGATTTAACTAAGAGTCCAATCGTTGCCAATCCGCTCAGTCCCACAATGGCATAGACAATCTTCGCAAGAATCGTGTTTTGTCCTCCAAATATACTGGCAACCAAATCAAAGTTGAAAAATCCGATCAGTCCCCAGTTTAGAGCACCAATAATGACTAATGTCAGTGCAATTCGCATAAATACGCTCATGTTGCACACCTCCTCCAACAACCTATAATCGAATCCTGTACATGTTTGTATAGATTCCTTATTATAGTTCACCGAAAGAGAATTTTCATACATTTCCACATAAGTATTGTTCTATTTCTGTTACGGAAACCTTACAGTGATAGACCAATAAAAATGAAAGCAGGGATACAGTGCGGATAAATGGTGTGTTTTCAGGCGGCGGATTGAAAGGTTTTGCGCTAGTCGGAGCAGTTCAGGAGTTGGAGAAACAAGGTTATCGTTTTGAAAACGTAGCTGGCACAAGTGCAGGTGCAATTGTTGCAAGCTTCTTAGCAGCCGGCTATACAGCTGATGAAATCGAAGTCATGTTGGCTGAAGAAGATTTCCAAGCTTTGCTGGATCCGAGAAAGACCCTATTACCATTTCCCTTTATGAAATGGGTTTCACTTTATTGGAGAATGGGTTTGTATCAAGGAAAGGCGTTGGAAGAATGGTTTTTTGATAAACTCGCACGAAAAGGTTGTTATGCATTCGGAGATCTTCCGAAAGGCGCGTTAAAATTAGTGGCATCTGACTTAACAAATGGCAAGATGATGGTATTACCTGACGATTTAGAGAAATATGGATATGATGCTGACCGATTTTCAATTGCGAAAGCACTGCGTATGAGTTGTGGTATTCCCTACTTTTTTGAACCCATACGTCTCGATGCACCAAAAGGACCTATTGTAGTAGACGGCGGTGTATTAAGTAATTTTCCGATGTGGATTTTTGATGAAGATACATCGTCCCATAAACGACCTGTAATCGGGATCAAGCTAAGTCGCAACCAAGATGAAACACCCGGACGCACCATTCGAAATGCCCTGCAATTATTTGAGGCCTTATTCTCTACAATGAAGAACGCGCATGATGAAAAATATATCTCGAAGCAACATGTGCAAAACATCGTCTTTATTCCCGTAGAAAATTATAGTGCCACACAATTTGATCTAAACGAAGAGCAAATGGAAGACTTGCTATCAATCGGACGTAGTCGTACCAAGGAATTTCTGCTAACTTGGTCGCCAGCGCATCCTAAGTTAGTCAGCAACCAAAATGTTATGTAAATGAAACATTTGACATAAGGCCAGTTTAAAACGCTGTCGTGGCGGGTAAATTGACTTACAAGGAGGGTTGCAATTATGACCAACTACCAAGAAAGTTCTATTTTTATCCGAGAGCTTGAACTACTCAGTGACGAGTACTATACTGCACCCGACGATATCAAAACTTATATCTTACAAGATATTGAGTTACTTGAATCTGCGATCTCCCTTTTACAAAGTGACGTACAGTAATTACTCATCATATAAAGTGTATTTCTCTCAAACAAAGAACTGTCGCATCTTACTATTGCGTTCTGCGCGTTCTTCTCCCGTTGCCAAGTCATATTTTTTTAATAGATGAAATACTTCATTCAATGTTTCCTGACTCAATGGCCCATTCAAAAATACCTTACCACTTTCTATGAGCTTTTCCGGCATTACTGATTGTTGCTCATTGAACATTTTGACAACTTCTTGATGCATGTGATCAATCGTACATTTGCTCATTTACATTCACTTCCTTAACTGATAACATATCACAATATTCGGTAAACGCGAAATAAAGACTTGTTGCCTATATTGAAAGAGCTGCAGGTCTTTTTGTGATTTGTTCATATAGTACCCTTCAATGGAAGTGGTTTTGCATTCAATGTACGGGAGATGAGCAGCATATGACAACTAATTATAAAAAACGAAAAACTATTTCTCCACCTGCACTTATTGCTTTGTCTTTCGCAATTACTATTATGATTGGCACATTACTTCTGAAACTGCCTATCGCTACACATGTTTCGATTAGCTGGACGGATGCCTTTTTCACCGCTACTTCCGCCACCACCGTTACGGGTCTGAGTGTATTCGATATTAATACTTCACTGACTTTATTTGGTGAAATCGTATTACTTTTGCTGATTCAAATCGGAGGCGTAGGGTTTATGGCATTTGCTGTTGCCTTGCTGATGATTCTTGGGAGAAAAATCGGCATGAAAAACCGGATATTTATTCAGGAATCGTTCAGCTATCAGTCCATTGGGGGTACAATCAAATTCTTGCGTGAAATTTTATTGTTCGTTTTCTTTGCGGAAGGTATAGCATTTATAGCTCTATCATTCTTCTGGGTACCTGAATTTGGATGGAAAGACGGTTTATATTACAGTGTGTTTCATGTAGTATCCGCATTTAATAATGCCGGTTTTTCCATATTCTCCGATAACTTAGTGTCTTTTGCAGGAAATCCACCTGTCATCCTCATCTTATCTAGTCTTTTTGTTATTGGTGGCATTGGTTTTATAGTTGTGATGGACGTATGGCACAAACGTTCTGTACGGCAATGGGCTTTGCACACTAAGATGATGATTTTTGGCACATTGACCTTGAATGCGATTGCAACATTGTTTTTGCTTATTCTAGAATTTCACAATGACAAAACCATTGCTGATTTGAGCTTTTTGGATAAAGTATGGACTTCCTACTTTCAGGCCGTTACACCAAGAACAGCGGGATTTAATATAATGAATGTCGGTGATATGGAAGAATCCTCGTTGCTCCTTACTCTTCTTCTTATGTTTATTGGAGGTGGAAGTGCTTCTACAGCTTCGGGAATTAAACTAACAACATTTATGGTTATTATATTGGCCACACTTTCTTATTTTAGAGGCATAAAAGAGCCACATATTTTTAAACGCACAATTAAAGCGGAAATCATTGTACGCTCCATGGCGATCGCCGCAGTGAGCTCCTGTGTGATTTTCACCGCATTGTTTTTATTATCCATCACAGAAAAGATCCCTTTCTTGCCTGTATTATTTGAAACCATTTCAGCTTTTGGCACAGTTGGATTATCCATGGGAGTTACAGACGATTTTAGTTCTGTAGGTAAAGTCATACTCTGTATTGTCATGTTCTTAGGACGAATTGGCCCATTGACATTGTTTTTCTTACTGATTCGAACTAAAAAAGAATCGTATCATTTTTCATATGACCAAGTGCAGACAGGTTGATTGATAGTAACTGCTCATATCGAAAACCCTCCAGATTTTACTCTGGAGGGTTTTTTATAGTTGACTCAATTGCCACAACTGTATATACTGTTCATATACAGTATAAAGGAAAAGGGGTGATGTATTGAATATTGTCATCTCCAATTCGGTGAACCAACCGATTTATCTGCAAATCAAGAATCAGTTGAAAGAGCAGATTTTATTGGGCGCACTGAAGGAGAAAGAAGCACTACCATCCATACGTAAACTAGCGAAAGACTTGCAGATCAGTGTCATCACAACGAAAAAAGCTTATGAAGAACTGGAACGGGATGGACTTATTGAGACTTTTCCAGGCAAAGGATCATTTGTTGCTGCGCAGAATCACGAGCTATTGAAAGAAGAACAGTTAAAGAAAATTGAAGAACAGCTAATGAATGTTATTGAGGACGGGCGAGCATTTGACATAAAGCTTGAAGAGATCATTCATATGCTGACATTGCTATATGAGGAGTGAAAAGAATGGAAAATATAGTGGAAGTACGGGATCTGACGAAACAGTTTAAGGGCTTTGCACTGAACAATCTCAACTTCGATATTAAAAAAGGGTTCATCACCGGATTCATCGGGGCAAATGGTGCTGGAAAAACAACGACAATCCGTTGCTTGATGGATTTAATTCGAAGTGAACAAGGAGAAATACGAGTATTTGGCCAATCACATGATAATCATACGGCAGAGATTAAGGAACGCATCGGCTTTGTTTATGACGCGGATTACTATTATGAAGACCTGACTATCGAGAAAAACAAACGGATTCTCGCTCCCTTCTACTCGCAGTGGGATGATGAACTATTCTATCACTATCTCAGGAAGTTCCAGCTGAATACTGCTAAACGTATCAAACACTTGTCTAAAGGAATGCGTATGAAGTTTTCACTTGCGATGGCACTCTCCCACCATCCTGACTTTATCATCATGGACGAACCGACAGCTGGGTTGGATCCAATTATCCGTCGCGAACTGCTTGATATGATGCAGGATCTCATACAAGACGAGAAAAAAGCTATCTTCTTCTCCACACATATTACAACTGATTTAGAGAAAATAGCAGATTTCATTGTTTTCATTCACGATGGTCGGATTATCTTTCAAGGCGAGAAAGATGAATTCACTGAACGTTATGTATTAATAAAAGGTACAACTGACCAGCACATTCTACTTGATGGATTACCTGTGATTGGACTGCGCACTACAGATGTCGGCTTTGAATGTCTGGCGGATACTAGTGAAATTCCTTTAGACCGTCTGCCGTCATTACTCTTTGAACAACCAACACTTGAAGACATTATGTATTACACAGGAAGGAGAGAGCCCTAATGAATGCTTTGATTCGGAAAGAGTTATATACGCAAAAGGTAAGTGTCTACTTTTTGGCAGCGCTGTTTTTCATAGCATTTACAAACTTTTTTACAGACGGCCAACCTGTGCGCCATGTCTTACTTCTGATTTTCGTTGCTTATTTCATAGCCATTTCAACCAGCAACAAAGCTTTTGAGAAAGAATCTGTATTAATCAACAGCCTGCCCGTCACAAGAAAACAATTTGTCCTGGCTAAGTATGCAGCTGGTTTCATGTGGTTTGGTTTATCAGCGGTAGTCGTGCTTGTCTATATCTTCATGTTCGATACATTTGCTCCACTTCCTACACGAATGATGACAGTAGCTGAATTACTCATCGCACTCGGATTCTTTTTCATAATCATTTCCTTATTTTATCCACTGCACTTCAAAGCAGGCTACGTGCTGGCAACTTCTTTGACGATTATATTGCCCCTACTAAGCATGATGTCGTTTAGAATCATATTGAATATTATGGAAAACCCAAGAATGGTTGCAGAACAAACATTCTTCCTGCAAACCGCAGACCTCATTACTACGAATCAATGGACAATCGCACTCTCCGTTCTACTAATCAGCGCCTTACTGACATGGTTATCCATTCTGTTATCGATCCGAATTGTTCACAAAACAGATTTTGATCATGCGTAATTTTTTAAACCAATTAATTTTTGAAAATAAAAATCTCGACTAAGTAAGTTTTGACCTTACCTCCACAAACATGAGATGCCCCATTGAAGTGTTGTCACTTTCAACAGGGCATCTCATGTTATGTTCCGCAATACGTTTGAAAAGCAGTTCCGTCTTCAGGAGGATTCACGTATTCTTCTTGTTCTACTGTATAGGCATATGGATTTTCGAGAACGGCAAGCAATTTTACAAAAGGATGCATATCTCCAGCCTCTGCCGCCTTCAATGCTTCTTCTACGCTATGATTTCTTGGAATGACGGATGGGTTATGCTGCTTCATCAATGCTTCTACTTCTTGAACGTCTAGCGTCTGACGTTGTAGTCTCTCTATCCATCGTTCTTTCCACGCTTTAAACTCCCGTCTATTGAACATGTCCTCTTGTTTTCCGAGTGTCAATGAACGGAACGTGTTTGTATAATCAACCTGATGAGTTTCCATCAGGGCAAGCAAGTCTTTTATCAATGTTTCATCGGCTTCTTCTTCATTGAACAGACCTAGTTTACAGCGCATACCACCCAGCCACTCCGTCATGTACAGTCTTGCAAATTCAGCAAGCTTGCTCTCTACCAGCGCTACGGCTTCTGTCTGTTCTTCATGAAGCAATGGCACAAGTGTTTCAGCAAAACGAGTCAGATTCCACTCTGCGATACCTGGCTGATTGCGGTACGCGTAACGTCCTTGCACATCAATGGAGCTAAAGACCGTTTGAGGATTATATGTATCCATGAACGCGCACGGACCGTAGTCAATCGTCTCACCGCTAATTGCCATATTGTCCGTATTCATCACACCATGAATAAAACCGACAAGTTGCCATTTCGCGATCAAAGATGCTTGTCGGCATATTACTTGTTCAAGCAACGCAAGATATGGCTGGCTATCCGAAGCCGCTTCCGGGAAATGACGTGCAATCGTGTAGTCCGCAAGTTCACGCAAATCCGCCACTACTTGTCTGGCTGCCGCGTATTGGAATGTCCCAACGCGTAAATGACTCGAAGCCACTCTTGTCAGCACCGCTCCTGTCAAAGCCGTTTCGCGTAAAACAGGTTCTCCTGTCACCGTGACAGCTAAACTGCGTGTGGTGGGGATATTTAGTCCATGCATTGCTTCGCTAATTAAATATTCACGTAACATTGGCCCGAGTGCAGCACGTCCGTCTCCACCGCGTGAATAGGGCGTCCTTCCAGATCCTTTTAACTGAATATCTACCCGTTGCCCTTCTGGTGTCAATTGCTCTCCCAACAGCATAGCGCGTCCATCACCTAGCATAGTGAAATTACCGAATTGATGACCTGCATAGGCTTGAGCAATAGGGTCCATTGCTTCAAGTCGTTCATTTCCAGCAAAAATAGCGATCGCTTCTTCCGAATGTAATTGGTTTTCATCGAGTCCCAGCGATACCGCTAGTTCCTCATTAGTCAGAACCAGTTGCGGTGAGCTGACAGTATTTGGTTCCACTACTGTGTAAAATGTTTCCGGTAATTCACGATAACTACACTCAACATTCCAACCCATGCTTTGATTATGTCTCATATGTTCCCCATCCTTCCCGTATGATGCCCTAGTATGATCGTATTGTGCTCTATATTAATTAATTCTCTTCCTCATCCAGATGCATGTATTGTATCATTTCGGCGATCGGCCAGCCAAAGCATTCGAATTACTGAAGTCCCTCAAACAGCCGACCACTTTGAACCAGTATAATCATAAAAAAGCTATCCAAGACATCACTTGATGTCCAGGATAGCTTTTTCAATTTGATTTTGCGAGTGAAAATCCTCTACCAAGGATTTCCGAAGCATTTAGAAAGACCACAAATGCCTGAGGATCTTCTTCTCTTAAAATCTTCTTCAAATAAATTGCTTCCGATTGCTCTACCACACATAAAATCATCGTCTTCTCTTGATTGGCAAAGCCACCTACCGAACGAACCTTAGTCAAACCACGATCAATTTCTTCTTTAATGATCGTCTGAATACGTTCTTCATTATCCGTAATAATTAATACTAGTTTCGATTGAGATGTTTGTAACTGCACAAAGTCAATCACTTTACTCGTCACAAAAATGGCCATCATCGCAAATAATGCCAATTCCAGATTAAATACGATAGCAGATGCAATCACAACGAGTCCATCTACGAGCAATTGAGCATAACCGCTAGATAGACCCGTAAACTTCTTCACAATCTGCGCAACGGTCGCAAGGCCCCCAGTCGATCCATTTCCTCGATAGACTATACCAAGTCCTACTCCCAACATAATCCCTCCATAGATTGCTGACAATAAAGGATTGTCAATTGTTGAAGGTATTCCAGCAGTCAGCCAAATGGTTAGCGGTACAAAAAATGTACCTACTAATGTTTTCAGACTAAAATCCTTGCCAAGAAGCAGTAAGCCTATAAAAAATAATGGGATATTAATGAGCCATTGAATAAAAGCTGGTTCAATTCCATACATTTCATACAGAATGGTACTAATTCCAGATACGCCGCCAGCTGCAAGTCTTGCTGGTAAGAAAAATATATTAAAAGCTAATCCGACTAATATGGATCCGATCATAATCCAAACGTATTCTATCAGTAGCTTTTTCCTTGGTGAACGGGTTTTCATTCATAAAACCTCCCTTTCTTGTTGAGCGAAAAGCACGTTTGCTATTTTACATCAAATTTCACAAGATGAATAGCCTAGCCTATCAGTAGTTTATAAGCATAAGTGGTACCTCCCATGCATCTACTAATTCTGATAGTAAATCCACCTGGAAGGAAGAGATGTATTGAAATTAACACCGTTCATTGATCAATTACCTATTCCTCAATATCTTACTCCACTTGAGAGACATAAGTGCTTCTCATACTATGAAATTGGAATGAAAGAGTTCTTCCACGAATTCCATTCAGAGTTGACACCTACAAAGATTTGGGGATATGAGGGGCAATTCCCTGGTCCACTCGTCAATGTGAACAGTGGCGAGTGTGCGCATATCAAGTGGAAGAATGAACTGCCCGACAAACATTTCCTACCCATTGATAGAACGCTCCACGGTTCAAGCGAACATATGCCAGATGTTCGTACAGTCGTTCATTTACACGGAGCGGAAGTTGAGCCCGAAAGTGATGGTCATCCTGAAGCATGGTTTACGAATAACTATCATACAGTGGGCGCATTATTTGACTCCCCTGTTTATAAATATAATAATAATCAGCGTGCCGCCACACTTTGGTACCATGATCATGCGGTCGGTATTACCCGTTTAAATGTCTATGCTGGTCTCGTCGGAATGTATATTATTCGTGATGAAGAAGAACGCAAGTTGAATCTCCCTTCTGGGGCATATGAAATTCCACTCATTATCGCTGATCGCGGCTTTAACGAAGACGGTACCTTACTTTATTCAGATACAACCAATGTGAGGCCAGGACCTGTACAGCCTGGGTTGACATTCCCGCATCCATCCGTCACACCTGGTGAAGCGTTTGAAAACATCACAGTTAACGGTAAAGTATGGCCTTACTTAGAAGTAGAGCCGAGAAAATATCGATTCCGCATATTGAACGCATCAAATGAACGCTTTTACAAAATGAACTTATCAAATGATCAGAAAATCATACAAATCGGTTCAGATGGTGGATTATTGGAAACGCCTGTATATATGGATGAGTTAACAATTGCACCCGCTGAACGTATGGACGTAATTATTGATTTCTCCAAACTGACACCCGATGATACGATCGTATTAGAAAATACTGCAGCCACACCGTTTGATTTCCCACCGCCAATAGGCACTCTTCCTGACCCTGAAACCGATGGACAGATTATGCAATTTAGAGTGGTTGAATTAACGGCACCAGATACGAGCAATGTCCCGGCTATACTCAGTATTATACCTAAACTACGGGAGTGCGACGCTGCTCAAATACGTGATATTACATTGGATGCAGACATCGATGAATATGGTCGTTTAAAGTTCTTTTTTAATAATAAAGGTTTCATGGAACGAATCGATTTCAAACCTAAACTGAATGATACAGAGATCTGGCGTATCATCAACACGGCTGGCGCAACGCATCCTATACACATCCACTTAGTCCAATTCCAGATTCTCGACCGTATCCCATTTGACGCTCAAGGTTTCACAGCGAATGGATTACTCAGTTTTACCGGTCCACCTGTACAACCTGACGTCAATGAACGAGGCTGGAAAGACGTCGTTCAATCTCCACCTGGATTTGTTACACGAGTCATAATGCGTTTTGCTCCATTCACCGGTCGCTACATGCTTCATTGTCATATTTTAGAGCACGAAGATCACGATATGATGCGGCAATTCGAAGTAGTTGAGCGCAAATGTGAATGCAAAAAATCCTGTACATGCAAGAAGCATAAAGTAAAACGTAAATGTGAATGCAAGAAGAAGTGTACATGTCGCGGCAAGTGTACATGTAAAAAATCCTGTACGTGCAAGAAAAAGAAATCCAATCATCGACCGAAAGAAGAACGTCAGCATAAAAAGTGCCCTACGTGCCCTCCTTGCTCCGAGACGTATCGTTGCGAATGTGAATGAAGGAAAAAGAACCCCACGAGATTATATCTCTCGTGGGGATTTAAGCTTCTATCAAATAATCATAGAGTGTATTTTCTACTGGGTGTTCCATCACCATGTTCATATGGACAACAGGCAAACGCTTCCCTTTACCGTCTATCATATAGTCTTCTACAACACTTCGTTGATCGGGTAGACCTCTACCCAAGTAATAGAAGTCCGTTCCCTCGTCATCATCTTTCTTTACAAATAGATGGATATCAATATCCTTTTCCTTAGCATGAATAATAGTTTGTACTTCATTCGATCGTAGCGTTCGGTTACTGCGTGTGTACCATTTGAATAATTCAGGACTGATGAATTCATCACCGTAATCCACACTAGCTTCTACTTCTCCGTGCTTATGATATGTGACGAATATAGGACAAGTGCCATGTTTCGTTTTATAGCCATACATCGTCGAACTCTCATCTGCCTGCCAATTCAATAATTTACATACGTCTTTACGCGAATACTTTGCATGTAGCGTTAATTTGTTTGCACAATCATATACTTTCGACTTTTCCTTGGCGCTACGCAACACATCAGCAATCAGAAAGACTACATACGAATTATCCTTAATACTCTGTTGGATCTTTTCGTTAAATGTGAAGACTTGGTTATGATCCATCGTAATAATCGAGTGATTTCCGTATTTCTTTTGGGCCATTTGTGTAAAAAACGATAAGTCATAGATTCGCGTGACGGATTTGATCGTATCAGCATCAACTTGACAGCCGGCAGACTCTAGCTCATAGATGAATTCATCCAAACGAACACTTCCTTTAGTGAGCAGCATCTCCGCTAGAACTACTTCATGAATCCGTTTGCCATTGATCAATTCCAAAGAGAACATCGTTAATACCTGGCTTTCATACGGAGTAATCGTTGGTATATGATCTTCTTTAGACTTAACTTTCATTAGAAAATCATAGTAACTATTATGTTTGTTAATGATAACAACCGGATCGATAGAGTACTGCTCGATAAAGTCATATAGATAAGGCACTCTGCCAATTTTATTCCTCAGATCCTGATATGCATCTTTCAAGATTTTCAATGACGTTAGATTACTGCTATTGATTGCGTTGAAAATACGTTTTTGTGCAACTTCCTCAAAATTGATTGTAGAGACACCCTTGATATAACTAGTATCTTTCATATTCCGTCGAACATTATCTTTATTCATCGAACGGTCACCAGACAACGCAATTGGTATCAGATAGTTATTCGCATAGTTTCCGATAAAATCAATGACCGTAACAAATGGCTTATCTTGATCTTTGCGTAGTCCTCGTCCTAGTTGTTGAATGAAAATGATACTGGACTGTGTTTGTCTAAGCATGACCACTTGATTGATACTTGGAATATCGATACCTTCATTGAAAATATCCACAGTTAGAATATAATGGAGTTCTCCATTTTCTAGCCGATCGACACTGCGCATGCGTTCATCATACGAATTATCACCCGTTAATGCTACGGTTCTATAGCCGCGCAAATTCAATTCTCTTGATAATTCATGCGCCTCTTCTTTCCGGCTACAAAACATCAAACCTCTCACTTGATCACCAGCATGACTGTAATAGGAAATCTTTTCAATGACATGCTCTACACGTTCTTTCGTTACCAATTTAGAAAGAACCGTATGGTCACCAATTAGCTCACCATCTATTTCAAAGTCTGTTACGCCAAAGTAATGGAACGGACACAGCATATCTTCTTCGAGCGCTTCCTGAAGACGGATTTCATACGCAATATTATAATCGAAGAGCTCATATATATTGAAGTCGTCTGTTCGTTCAGGTGTAGCTGTCATACCCATTAGAAACTGAGGCGTAAAATAATCGATCACACGCAAGTAGCTCGTCGCACCCGCTTTGTGTACTTCATCAATTAAAATATAATCAAAGTCTTCGGGGTTGAATTCACGAAGGTTTTCAGGCTTGGACAACGTTTGGATACTCGCAAACACATACTTCTTATCGGACTGTCGATTCGCCCCGACATACAATCCAAAATCCTCGTCGATTCCCCCTAGTACCTGCTTAAAGTCTTGCATAGCTTTCTTCAAGATTTGCTCCCTATGCACAACAAACAGCATACGTTTCGGTGCAAATTTACGAACATCAAAAGCGGATAAATACGTCTTTCCTGTACCCGTTGCGGAAATGACCAGTCCTTTATTCTGGCCGTTCGCACGTACCGCGTCAATACTTTTAAGGGCCGACTGTTGCATTTTATTCGGCATAATCTCTAACGCCTGCTCAATTGCATTGGTTTGATAAGCAGAAGGATGCTCAAATATTTGAGCCGCGATTGTCCGATCTGCATTTTCCTGATAAACCTTTTCATAGTCTGCTATCCACTCTTCAGTTAATACATTGGCATCTGACCATACATCCTCAAACTGATCTCTAAAATGATAGACAATTTCTCCATCACGATGAGATGTCAGCTTCACATTCCATTCATAATTCACTTGTAGTGCATGTGCCGTCAAGTTGGAACTGCCTACAATTAATGAATATTGATCACTTTGTTGAAAAATATAGCCCTTTGAATGAAAACCTTTCCTTTCAGTAAGTCGTACTTCTACATTCGGAATGTTCAGAAGCTCACGAAATACTTTTGGCTGATTGAAGTATAAATAAGTGGACGTAATAATTCGACCATTTACGCCTCGTTTATATAAATCGTAAAATAATGATTTAAGTGTAGCCAATCCACTCTCCGTGATAAATGCAACTGAAAACAAGAATTGTTCACAGTGTCGAAGTTCATCCTGAATCGTGGATAGTACCGTTGTATTATTTTTTGAACTATTCACCAATAGCTCGGGCTTATAGCTACCACTCTGATTATGTTCTTTATTCACAAACCCCTTGTGCAAAGACGCTTCCAGTTGTCGAATAAAATCCCCCAACTTACGGACACCCCTTTCCTCATGCTATTGATTTTCCAATTTTTCAATCGCCGGTATATCTGCAGGTGCCCACTCCAGCGTATGTAACTGATCTTTTGCAATCCAACATAATTCCGCATGTTCTGTCGCTATAGGCTTTCCTTCCACGATCTTCGACATAAACGTTTCCAATCGCACAATTACTTTTTCGTACTCATATGTAGTATCTTCTACTGCTTCCCCTACAGTAATCGTGCAACCGAGTTCTTCTTGAATCTCTCTACGCAATGCTTCCTGTTGCGTCTCCCCAGTTTCTATTTTGCCTCCAGGGAACTCCCAGTAATTCGGCAGTGTCATCACAGGACTACGAAGAGCGGCCAACACTTCACCTTTCTCGTTTTCAATCACTGCTCCCACCACATGTACTTGTTTCTTCATCTATTTCCACCTCTATTTGGCTATCTTTCCATTTGGGATCCATTATACCATCAATCGAAATGAAATGAAGAAAGCTCGCCATGTTTCACTCCGCAGTAAATCAGGAATACTTAACTATGGACTACACTATAATTAAACAAAGTGGGGTGAGGAAATGAAACAAGAAAAAACATCTGTACTTTTACGCATAGCTATTGTTATTACTTACTCAATTATGATCCTAGCTAACGCATTGGCCAATATCCTTCCTCTAAATGGACAAACGACAGGCGAACTATCAGATAAATACGGGAATTTATTTGCGCCGGCAGGATTTACTTTTTCCATTTGGAGTCTGATCTACTTATTGTTACTGCTTCATGTCTTCTATCAACTTGGCCTTTTCCAAAAGAAGAAAAATCCAAAACTTCTTAGTCAAGTAGGCGTATGGTTCTGTATCTCCTCAATATTGAATGCAACGTGGATTTTCTTGTGGCATTATGAATATCTGTTACTTTCCGTTATAGTCATGTTACTCATGTTACTGACATTAATAAAAATTAATACCGTCACATTTGACGCTTCGTTAACTCGTAGAGAAGTGTTCTTTATTAAACTTCCATTTAGCGTCTATTTCGGATGGATTACAATCGCTACCATTGCAAACATTACTGCTTTTCTCGTTTCTATTGAATGGGGTGGATTGGGTTTATCTGACGTCACCTGGACGGTGATCATTTTATTCGTCGGAGCAGCTATCGGGATTTTAACTACTATTCGACGTCAAGATATAGCCTATGCCCTTGTATTGATCTGGGCGTATTATGGCATATATTCAAAGCACACTTCAGAAAGTGGTTTTAATGGAGAGTATCCTGCTATTATCTTATCTATCTTAATCTGTTTAGTGCTCATAACTTTGACCATTGTACTCGTTGCAGTAAAAAAGCTACGCAAATAAAAAAGCGCAAAGGAGTAGGCAATTGCCTCTTCCTTTGCGTCAAATATTCGTGCTATCAGGTCGTGTTATCATACAATACCCAATACTTACATACTACTACAAAAACTTATCGTGATGAATTTAACAGCCTTTCCAATCGGGGACGATTAAATCGTTGCACTACGATCAATGGCACGTTAAACAGTACAGCATAGGCAATATTTAGCCAAGCAGCCCAAACAGGATTCCATAAGAAGAAGACAAACCCCGGTAAGATGGACAGCCAATGCACACACTCTGCACGTCTGGATTCTAACAGAAAGTCATAAAGCGATGAAGCATCGGCCCCGTGTAACTGACTTTTATTATAACCGTTCGAAATGAATAACGTGCCATCCGGAATGTACCCCTTCCACTTCTTCACGCGGAATAAACGTTGCCAAATTCGTCCTTCCTGTTCCCAAGGAAAAGCTTTGAACAAGCGTTTATGCTGCGCAAACCAATCGATAGGAATTCGCTGCGCCGCCATCGATATGGATAGATGAAAGATCACCCATGCTACTGTGTCTACAATGATGACCCACAGTAACGGTAATTCGATCAGCGGCATCCCATCACCTCCCCCATTGGCTTTTACGACTTTCGATCTCATACATTAATATTGCGCCCTTTCCATTGTACACTGCCTTTGCGTTTTGATAGATAAAGTGAATACATGAATATCAATATGAAGACGACCAATAATAACGGATACAGTGGAAATACCCACCAAACAAAACGACCGACACGTCTGGAAGCGATCACTAATTCCACCGCGTACAACGTATATAAACCAATAGACACCCCTAGCCAACCTGTCGAACTAAAACCTGAAGCAACCAGCATCATTGGAGTAATGGATGCACCTGCCATCCAAATGTAAATTAGCCCCATAACAAGTGGTAGCGTTGCTGTAGAACCGCTTGCCATGCTTTTAGAATAGCCTTGCACCATGTCGGACAAGCCTCCAGGATACATACGTAACCACGCAATTTCTTTACCGCCAAAGCAACGCACAGGCAAATCGTGTTCTTGAAATGCCTTCCCTAGCGCCAAGTCATCCATTACGGCTCCACGTACGACCGCATGTCCGCCAACCTGTTGATACTGTGCCTTTTCACATAGCAAACATGGCCCGAATGACCCCCCCGCTTTTAAACGGTTTCCTGCTATTGTAAAGACGTTCATCCCTACCATTACAATGAGCGGAAAGAGAAATGCTAGTTGCTCATACCATTTTTCTGCATAATGATCTGGCTGTAATGACAAAATACCACGGCTCCCCATGGATTCAAATGATGCTATATAATTCGACAAACTGTCTGGATGCGTAAATACCGTATCTGCATCCATAAATAACAATAGTTTATTTTCCGCTGCCAATGCGCCCGCCCAGCAAGCCGCAGATTTTCCAATCCAGCCGTCTTCCAACAGCTCATTTGAGATCACGGTTGCTCCGTAAGAACGCGCCAACTCTCTCGTTCTATCTGTAGATCCGTCATCTACCACAATCACTTCATATGTTACATATTGCTGACGAACAATTGATTCGAGTAACGGTTTCAGACGAAGTTCTTCATTTCTAGCCGGAATAATAATAGAGACGGAAGACGTTGAATTGCCCTTATCTCGTATAATGGGCACTCGCCAAAAGACCAGTACCCCGCACAATAGACCAAGGAGTGCTACGACAAGTGCTATTGACAGTAAAAGTACAAAGATGTCCATCGCAAAATCCTCTCCCGCCTCATTTCGTTACGACTATGAACGTTTCTCCAAATCACGTGTCAGAATTTTATCACATACTTGTTGACCGCTTAACGTCACCATGGGCATACCACCACCTGGATTAACTGTGCCACCGACAAAGTACAGATTATCAAAGCGTTCACTTTGCTTCTGATGTTTGAACCCTTTGTTCTTCTTTTTATCCGACACGGTTCCATAAATTGAGCCGCGGTGTGAACCATACGTGCGTTCAATATCATGGGGCGTCCATACATCGCGCGTCACAATATTTTCCCGTAAACCTTCAAGTCCCATACACTCTAGCTTTTTCAGTACATTGTTTTCCAACTTCAAATAATCAGCTCGCGTAAACGGGTTATCTTGAATATACGGAATATGCGGTAAAATTTTCAAGTTTTCATGACCGGGTAACGTCTGTGAAGGATCTGTTTTATTCGTATTGACGAGATAAATCGTAGGATCGTCAGGTAATTGTTTCTTTATAAATACTTTATCCATTTGCTTTTTTAAGTTTTTGGAGAAAAAGAAGTTGTGATGATTAAGTTGTGGATAGCTCTTCTTGACGCCAATATGAAGAACTAAACCTGAACTGGATGGTTCAAATTTCTTCTCAAGTTTTTTCGTGAACTTCGGATCACTATCGATCATCTTCTGATAAAACGGAATTACTTCCATATTGGAAACAAAGTAGTCTGCTTCTACTATTTCCCCGCTTGCCAGTTCCGCACCAATAACTCGGTCGCCTTCTGCCTTCATTTTCCGAACACCCATCCCTGTATGTAGCTTGACGCCTACTTCTTCCGCCAGTTGAACCAGTGCATTGGCTAAATGATGCATTCCACCAGGCACATACCAACAACCTTGAGCATGTTGCATGTAGACCATCATATTCAAAATAGCGGGTGCATCGTAAGGAGAAGAACCAACATATTTAATAAAATACGATAGCATATCGCGTAGATGGGGGTTACGTACACGCTCGTCAATTGCCTCATGCACAGTAGAGAACAGGTCAAAGCCTTTAATGGACTTTAGCGCGCCATGATGTTTAATTACTTCATATGTCGAATCTAATCCCTCTTTGAAGTAACCCGCTTCTGTCATGTCATATAGACCTTTAGAGTAGTGCAGGAACTTCTGATAATCTCTCATATCTCTGCGTGATAAATGAGGATTCATCTGTTCCATCTTTTGCAAGTCGCCATATAAATCGAGCACTTTTCCATCTGGGAAGAAAGAACGCCATTCACGTTCCAATCTGTGGATTTTAACGTAATCTGACATACGCTTCCCACTGTCTGTAAATAGCTTCTCGAAAATATGCGGCATCGTCAATATGGAAGGACCCAAATCGAAACCGAAACCATCTTGCTCTAAGCGATTTAACTTTCCGCCCAGATGATTGTTTTGTTCATACAAGGATACGGAATAATCACGTTGGGCTAATGATATTGCAGCTGATAGTCCCCCTAAACCTCCCCCGATTACAACTACGCGTTTTTGATTGTCCAACATAAAGGTCCACTCTCCTTTTTACAAGCTTGCACGGGCTACCAGCTTGGTCATTTCGACCGCCGACACGTAATTTTTCTGAGTAAAACAATCATATTCACTTTTCCGTACACTGTTTAAAATTCCTCTGTAGATATACGCTGAAGATAATACAGGAAAACGACTATCTTCATCGAATTCTCCAATATGCTGTGTAAAATTGTCATACAGGAACTCCGCACGCTTCGCGAGATATTCCCACATAGTCACAAATCCTTTTGTGACTTGACCTTCAGACAATAGCAACTCGTTGTACTCATAACGTTCCATTTCATCTTGTGGTAAATAAATACGACCTATTTCGCGATAATCTTCACCAACATCGCGAAGAATATTTGTCAACTGCATCGCAATCCCAAGATCTTCCGCCGCGCGATTCAAGTTAGCTTTCGTATTACTTGCGATAATTGGTAACAGCATCTTTCCTACAGAACCCGCTACATATTTACAGTACGTTTCCAATGAACTTAGATTCGGTGGCCTCATAAAATGAATATCCATCCGCTGCCCTGTCAGTTGCTCGTAAAACGGTTGTATATCCATATCGAAGCGGTTGAATACATCGCGCATAGCCCTCCATAATGGATGATCTACATCCTGACCTTTTGCAAAATGAGTGAGCTCATCCAGTAACCGATCTAGCGCAATTAGTTGTAATCCACTTTCCCTATTTTCATCCACACTATCATCTGCAATCCGACAAAAAGCGTAGATAGCATATACTGCACGCGCTTTGTCTTCGGGCAGATTGGAAAAGGCATAATAAAAGCTCTTTGAATGATACTTAATGATCTTTTCACAATAAGCATAATCTGAAGCAATAGTCGTTGGCCGATTGGTCAGCATATGAATTCTCCTCTCAAGTTGCTTGGAATAATATACCTCTGTCGTCATGCATAAGTTCCTCTGTCGCAATTCGCGCCGAAAGGAGAACAATTGGTACGCCTGCGCCTGGATGCGTACTACTACCAGTAAAGTATAGGTTTTCACAGTGTGTCGCTTTGCTTTGTGGACGTAAGTGATTACTTTGGCTAAGTGTTGGTTGCAATCCGAATGTTGCACCATTTTGTGCGTTGAAACGTTCTTCAAAGTCTTGTGGTGTCATGAAACTTTCCGATACTATTTCATTTTCCACGTTTTCAAAACCTTTTACTTTCTTCAATGCTTCAAGGACATAGTGGCGATAGTGCTGGATTGTTTCTTTATCCCAGTCGTATTGTGAACAAGAACGATCCGAAACCGGTACCAGAATATACAAACCGTCTTTACCTTCCGGTGCCAAAGTCGGATCCAATTTAGAGCCAATATAAACATAGAATGATGCTTCTTCTAATTTCTTTCCGGTGAAAATATCATCCAAGTTTTCTTTTAACTTTTCATTGAAAATAAAGTTGTGAGCTGTCTTTACTTCTTCATATTTCTTATCCATTCCTAGGTACATCAAGAAACATGAACATGAGTATTTCATATTATCAATTTTTTTATCTGTGTATTTCCCTTTAGACGGAACATCTTTTACCAAGTTTTTCATCGCGTAAGGGAAGTCGGCATTACACATTACATAGTCTGATTCAATAAATTCACCAGCTACTTGGATTCCTTTTGCTTCTCTGTTTTCGATAACAATCTCTTCAACTGACGTGTTGTAATGTACTTTTCCTCCAAGTTCTAAGAATAAGCGCTCGAGCGATGATGCCATCGTATACATTCCGCCTTTAATAAACCATACGCCGTAGAGAAATTCGATCATTGGAATCATCGTATATAATGACGGACCACTATACGGAGAAACGCCAATATATAATGTCTGGAAGCTGATCATCTGCTTCAGACGTTCATCTTTAATGTACTTGCTCATAAATTCATCTGCGGTGTCAAATGTCTTCAGCTTTAAACCTTGTTTAAGTACGGATAAATTGTAGAAATCTGATGGTTTACGGAATGGTTTCTGCAAGAAATGCTCTTTCGCAACAAGGAAGCGTTTATAGATGACCTGTAGGTATTCAAGGAATCCTGCTGCATCATCTTCACTTATCCCTTCAAAGACTTCTATTAATTTTGATAATTCCGCGGAAATTTCATAGTGATCTTGCGGTTTATCTCCAAAATATACGCTATACATAGGATCCAACCGTTCCATTGGAATATAGTCGTCCGGGTCTTTTCCGCATAGGTAAAATATTTCTTTATACAGATCAGGCATCATAACAATTGTCGGCCCTAGATCAAATTGATAGCCGTCTTGTTCAATACGGTGCATCTTACCTCCAGCCATGGATTCCTTTTCAAAAAGCTCTACTTGATAACCTGCGTGTTGAAGTCGAATAGCACTGGCTAATCCTGCTACACCTGCCCCAATTACATGTACTTTTTTCTTCATTTTCAACATCTCCTCACTTCTATATCGAAACAAACCTTATACAAGAGTACATATTAAATGGAATAATAGCGTTTTTATATAAATAACCTTATACAATGGTTATACACTATTATTGAAACTTACACAAGCGATAGAATGTGTGTTTTAAAAGTTACGCGAAAATGCCTCTAATCTTATAAAAGATCAGAGGCATTTCTGTATAATCATAAATGGATTTATATAGGTATAGACTTGTAGGAACTTGCTTGATTACGCAGTAAGACGAATATAAGGTTAAGAGAAAGTTAGTGTTTATCGATATTGTAGTGAAATGTTTTCTGCTTTCAAAAGCTACTGCATTTATGAAAGACAAAATGGATATTCAGTTAAACATGCACAAATCACTACCCAGCTACCGTTTAAGACCATTGACGGGTACGAATTCCACACCTTCCGCCACAGCCTCTTCCAAGTATATAGATAGCCTGTCCAACATGTAGGCTGGTGCTTCGTCATCTGCTCCTCGGTTGGTACCGTCGTCATGCAATAGTACAATAGAGCCTTCAGCTGGTGTGTTGCGCAAACCTTCTAGTAATCCTGATTTACAACTCTCTATTTTCCAGTCTTGAAAGACATGTGACCAAAGTATAATTTGATAGGGTTTGGTGACGAATAGTGTTGCAGCATTCAGAAGGCCCCATGGCGGTCTGTATAATATTGGCGATTCACCCGTAACATTAACGATGGCACGGTGAGTTTCTTTAATTTCATGTGATAGTTGAGATGGTGTTAATAGCCAGCTAGATGTGTGACGATCATGATGAATACCGATTTGATGGCCTTCCTTATGCATACGTTCGACAACGTTAGGATACTGCCGTACGTTCTGACCTAATACAAAAAATGTTGCTTTGATTTGATAGCGTTTGAGTAAATCAAGCAGTTGCATTGTATACACAGGATGGGGGCCATCGTCAAACGTTAATGCAATCCCTTTTCGTTCATCTAACTGTTGCGTGATACGATAGCGAGTTTTTCGGATCAACGCAGTTGCTCCCATGCCATAGGCGAAAGGAAGAAGTGCAATTACTCCTGTGATCCAGGCTAAATTCTGTTTTTTCATACTAGTTCACTTCCTTTTTCTTTAGTATAGAGTGTATGTGTTCATAATTCAAAACTATCTCCATGTGTTTATTTATATCTGACCACTTAAATTAATTATAAATTGACTCTTTTTAAAGCATCAGATTGCCTTTATTCTAAATTTACTACTTTTATACGTGAGGAAGGTTCAGATCATGCAAAAAACACAGAGCTATCCAGCACAACGAACGAAGACGTTTGATCTAATATTGACGTCCATGCTTGCATCACTCGTGTTCGTCGCTACGCTTTTACTTAATATTAAGCTGCCTCTAGGAAACGGTGGATTAATCCATCTCGGTACCGCCATGTTGTTCATTGTCTCCATTTTATTTGGACCGAAGAAAGGTATGATAGCAGGAGCTGTCGGAATGGGCTTGTTTGACCTCGTCAGTGGATGGGCATTATGGGCACCTATCACTATCCTGACACGCGGCTTGCAAGGGTATATCGTAGGTAAAATTGCTTGGTCAAACGGTCGTAAAGGAACAAGCTTTAAGTTCAATCTACTCGCCATGCTAGCGTCCATACCATTCACTATTGCAGGCTATTATATCGGAGAAAGTATTCTGTATAACAGTTTGATCATCCCGCTCGCTTCCATTCCAGGCGACCTGGTTCAATGTGCAGTAGGAATCGCCATTGCCGTTCCCGTCTGCGCTATGTTAAAAAAGGTTTCGCTATTCAAATAAATAATATAATCATGATCCGCAGTATTTCACACGCTACTGTTCATTTTAAATCCCAAAGTTCACTTCATTAGGTGATGATCGTCAAATATTACCAACGTGTATAAATATGAAAACAGCGGTTTAGGACAAAAGAAATAACCTGTCTGGAGTGATCCTAGACAGGTTATTTCTTTTGCCGCTTTATATTACTGCTTCATATTCACGAATACACTTTTCACTTCCGTGTAATTCGCTAAACCATATTCTCCGCCCATTTCGCGGCCAATACCCGATTGCTTATAACCACCGAATGGCATAGTCTCCCACTCAAGGCCGAAGTCATTTATCCAGACAGTACCAGACTGCAACTTGCTTGCGATATAATGTGCTTTTTTGACATTTTCTGTCCACACACTTGCCGCCAAGCCATATTCACTATCATTAGCACGCTGAATTGCTTCTTCTACTGTATCAAAGACGAATAGTGATAAAACAGGACCAAAGATTTCTTCACGAGCGATTGTCATATCATCTTTCACATCTGCAAACACGGTGGGTTGTACGAAGAAACCTTTTTCATGCGCTTTTTCGCCTCCAGCTACTAGACGTGCACCTTCTTCTTTACCTTTTTGGATATATTCCAATACCGTTTTCTGTTGCTTAGCAGATACGAGCGGGCCCATTTCCGTAGATGGATCCATTCCTGGTCCTACTTTTAACGCTTTCGCTTTAGTAGCTAACGCTTCAACAAATTGATCATACAAGCTGCGATGGATATACGCGCGAGTACATGCACTACAGTTTTGTCCATGATTGTACATAGTTCCTGCAAATACACCTTCGATAGCTTCTTCCACATCTGCATCTTCCAATACGATAGAAGGTGATTTCCCACCAAGTTCAAGTGTGATGCCTTTCATCTGATCTGCAGCAGACTTCATTACTTGTTTCCCTACTGCAGTAGATCCTGTAAATGCTACCTTGTCTACCTTTTCATGTGTGATTAAAGCATTACCTGCTACACTTCCGGCACCTGGTAATACGTTAACAACGCCGTCCGGGAAGCCGGCTTCTTTAAATAGGCGAGCTGCATAAAGTAACGATAATGGTGTTTCACTTGCTGGTTTGATAACTACTGTACAGCCTACTGCGAGCGCAGATCCAAGTTTCCATGCCGCCATTGCTAGAGGGAAATTCCAAGGAATTACTTGCCCTACCACACCAACTGGCTCATGCACGATATAGTTAAGGTAGTCAGGAGATACTTGAACAGTTTGTCCAGTAATCTTTGTTGCCCAGCCTGCATAGTAACGGAAATGCTGTACAGTACCGTCTACGTCGTCAGCCAATGCCACTTCGTATGGTTTGCCGTTGTCTAATGCTTCAAGCTGTGCCAGTTCTTCACGATTCTCGTCAAGTAAATCTGCAAACTTGTAGATCAAATGAGAACGTGTTGCCGCGTCCATCTTTGTCCATTCCCCTTCATCGAATGCTTTACGAGCAGCTTCCACCGCCGTATCGACATCTTCGGGCTGTGCTTCACTTACTTTGGCGATGACTTCTTCCGTTGCAGGATCAACTACATCAAAAGTTTTCCCGCTTTTCGCTTCTACATACTCTCCATTAATATAGAGTCCTTTTGTATGTTGTAAAAATTCCTTTACTTTAGGTTTTAGATCATAATTTACTTTCAGCATTCGTTACTACCTCCAATTCTTTTTTCAGTACGCCTAATCCATCCATCAAATCTTTAAGTTTTTGGTCTTCTTCTTCATTTAATGGCAGACGTGGCAGACGGCAAGGTCCTCCTGCACAACCTTTAAGCTCCATTGCGCGTTTTGCGATTTGTACATATTTACCCGAACCTTCAAGGAACTCACATAGAGGCAATAATTCATCGTATAACTTCCACGCTTCATCCATATTTCCATCCTGCAAGGCATTATACAATTTCATCACATGACCCGGTACGATGTTTCCTGAAACGGAAATCCATCCTGTTGCACCAACTAAGAATGATTCAATCGCCAAGTCTTCTGAACCACAGAATACTTTTAGGAACCCTTCGCCTTGACGTGCAATATCGCGAGCTTTACCGATTCCACCGCTAGACTCTTTGATATGTGTAATATTTTCTACATCGCGACCCACACGCAAAATCGTTTCTGTGCTGATGTCTACGCCAGATGTGAACGGGTTGTTGTAAATCATAACCGGTATTTTAACGGATTCAGCTACCGCTTTGAAGTGTTCGTAGATTTCATCCTCTTTTGGATGAGCATAATAAGAGTTAATCAATAATGCTGTGTGTGCACCTGCTTTTTCTGCCTGCTGTGTGTATTCAATTGCATCCGCTGTTGTTTCAGCCGCTGTACCCACGATCAACGGAACGCGGCCATTGATTTGTTCCACTGCTACTTCTACTGCTTTGAAACGCTCTTCTTTTGTTAAACTTACGAATTCTCCTGTACTTCCGTTAATCGCAATTCCATTAACGCCTTCTCCAATAAAATGCTCAATATTATTACGGAACCCGTCCCAATCAATCTCTTTCTGATTTAACATCGGTGTTAC
The DNA here is from genome assembly GCF_002101375.1 of Sporosarcina ureae. GTDB lineage: Bacteria > Bacillota > Bacilli > Bacillales_A > Planococcaceae > Sporosarcina > Sporosarcina ureae_B. The sequence continues at coordinate 1,826,820 of NZ_CP015207.1, forward strand.
CAATACTGGAAAGATACCTTTTACTTCTGTCATTTTAAATTCCTCCAATTAGTGTTTTAGTTAGTTACATTTCCTATTTCACTTACATTACTTACGCTACTAGCTTCGCTTTCAAGCTCTTGCGTGTGCTCGCCAGGCTGGGTCCGCCAAATAAATTTGCCTGTAAACCCGTAAATAAGCGAGATAATGATGACTAAAAAGTTAAACCATAAGAATGGTAAATAACTCATCGTGGATACTCCGAGTGCTGCGGCCATGAATACGCCGCCATCCGACCAGGGAACCATAGCCGTAGTGACTGTTCCACCGGCTTCGGAGTTTCTTGACAGCACCCTGCGGTCGATATTCAATTTATCATAATTTTCTCCAGTAATTTTAGTGGCCGTAATCAATGAAACATAAGCTCCACCAAATGCGTTACCGAGAAGTCCAGCTAACATCGTGGTTACCGTTGCTTTACCGGGATTGTTTGCCCATTTGCCAAGGTAATTCCCTACTGCACGCAATACACCAATTCGTTCCATTAATCCGCCTACACCTAGAGCAAAAATGATCAATGCGATTACGTCTAGCATAAACACAATTCCGCCTCGATTTAATAAATTATCGATAAACGGTACGCCTGATTCAATCGTGTTACCCGCATACATAATATTGAATGCCTCGAGGAACGTCGCGCCTTGGAACAAAAATGCCCAGATTGTTCCTAAAAATGCACCGAACAAAATAACGGGAATTGAGGGCATTTTGAATACCAATAATAAAATGACAACTCCTGCTGGAATCAACATAAACCAGCTAATATTGAAATACTCTTCCAAAGAATCCATTGTGTTCAAGGCAGCTGATAGGTCTCCGTTCCCTTTGTAGAAAAGTCCTACAATTAAGAACAAGACAGCTGAAATTATCCACGCTGGCAGTGCGACGGTAAACATCGACTTAATATGATCGATAAGATCAACCTTTGACAGTGAGGCTGTCATAACCGTTGTGTCAGAAAGCGGTGACATTTTATCCCCTACATAACAACCCGAAATAACAGCACCTGCAACGAGCGGTAATGGGAATCCAAAACTTGCACCAATCGCCATCATGGCAATACCAGCTGTACCTGCCGATCCAAATGAAGTTCCTGTAGCAATCGAGGTTACTGTACAAATAATGAAAGCCGCCAATAAGAAAATACTTGGGTTAATGACTGATAATCCGTAATAGATAATCGAGGGGACAATACCGCCCGCTATCCAGGTACCTATTAACGCACCGACCGAAGTCAGGACGATGACAGCTTCCAGACCATCATTTACACCATTCAATAAACCATCCTGCATTTGCTTATAGCTATAACCAATCTTTAATCCTAAGCCTATAATTAGGAACCAAGTCGTCAATAGAGCCAGATGAATGGAAATGCCGAATACGACAATAAATGTCACCATAATTGCTCCAAATCCGATCAGCACAAACAATACTTCGGCCAAGCTGGGTAATCTCTTCTCCATTTTAAAACCCCCTGTGGTTTTACTAGACGTGGCTTTTAAGCTAAGATAAATCCTTTTGGTAATGGATCTTCAGGGTCAAGAATGAATTCATGCGAACCTGTTATGTAAGGCACGCCCTCCACCGAGAATATTCCCCTATCGCCTGGCACAGATTGAACCTCAATCTTGCTTTCGAATATACTCTGGTTGCTCAATGATTTTATAGTGCGCTGCTCTTTCACCGCCAAAGCGATGGTACTTTCTATGCCTGGCGAGCGTAAAATATAGCCGTCCTGTTCAAATGTAACCGATCGATACTCATGATCTGCAAGTTGCTCCTGTAAGATAATGCCGTCAAAAGCTTTCCGTTGTGACTTCAGCTCTTTTACCTTTACTGCTCCCCACTCCATAATCTCTGATAGCTGTCCCAATTGAAGAGATTCAATAATAGTAGGCAACGGATACACATAGAACCTGTGACCACTTGGTAGCTCCACATAAGAAGCCTCTGAATCACTCTCCAGCATTTTTCCTTCTGCTACTTCCATCTTGACAGCGGTTACTTCCTGTTGCTCTACCGACACTTTTACATGCCATATACCGTGAACGGTTTCCACCGTATATTGCCCATCGTTCTTCTGTTGCAAATGCCCTATTTCAAGCAATCCCCCAGTAGTGGCAAGAAGTGCTTCGTATTTAAAGTCGATCGCTTGCTGATGATGAAGAAACAACAACTGATAATCCGCTGCGGCTGAAGGACCTACAATACAACCGTTCATTCCACGGTGTCCGCGGGGTTCGTTCAATAGTAAATTCTTTTCGGCTTCAAAGTGACTTTCTAACTTCTTTTGATTACTTTGTATATCCAGGCCTTCAAAGTAAAAAGGTGAATGCACTATAATACGGTACGCCTCTCCAAATACTTGTGTATCCATCGTACGGAACATCTTTTGTAGAATCATTCAGTTTTCCCACCTTCAATGATCCATTGGCGGAATGAGAAGGTACCCTTCCCGCAGAGGATCTTTTTCGTTGTAGTAAAAGCGGTGCATTCCCATGATCCATGCAGAGCCGGTTACCTCAGGAATGACTCCAGCAACACCGCCTACTGTTATTTCTTCTAGAATGCGCGCTGTAAATAATGTCCCGACAATACTTTCATAAACAAAACGTTCATCTACTTTCAACTCATTTTTACTATGCAATGTCGCGAGTTTAGCAGAAGTTCCTGTACCACACGGTGAACGGTCGATGCCGCCAGGAGGTACAATGACCGTATTTTTTAAATCCGCTTCTGGATGAGTAGGATCAGTATAAAATTCGATATGTGTCAACCCATTAATGAAAGGAAACTCCGGATGAATAATTTCCTGTGTTGCATTGATTGCGTTGCGAATCTTAATTCCTTTACTGATAAGTGATGCCCCATTTTCTTCATTCAGCTGAAGGTCTAGCGTACGGGCGTCAATAATGCCATAGAAGTTACCACCGTAAGCGATTTCGCAAATGACATGACCTACATCCTCTACGTCCAACTCCACTGTTTTTAATAAGAAAGAAGGAACATTGACGAACGTAACTTCCTTCGCCACGCCTTTTTCTACTTTTACGGTAACATCCACTAAACCCGCCGGTGTATCTACTTTGATCATGGTATAGGGCTCTTTCACTTCTATCATGCCGGTTTCAATCAACGCGGTGCAAAAACCAATCGTGTCATGACCACACATTGGCAAGTAGCCCCCCGTTTCAATATAAATGACACCCACATCTGCATCGGGATGACAGGGGTCCGTCATAATTGCACCTGACATAACACCATGTCCACGCGGTTCATTCATGAGGAACATTCGTATCCAGTCGTACTCTTTCTGCATGTATAGCATTTTTTCCGACATCGTATTGCCCTGCAAAGGGGGCATGCCACTAATCAGCGTACGGGTTGGATTGCCTCCGGTGTGCGTATCTAACGTCGTAAACACTCGTTGGTACTTCATCAATGCACAACCCCTGTCGAAAACGAACGAGACTCAACGGTTCAATCGGTATGCACGTTTCCTTATCGTTCAGCATTTCTTCTATTAACTTTCCTGTAACCGCCGCTAGGCTAATTCCATCACCTTCATGACCCGCCGCAATATAATAGCCAGGGATATGTTCGACTCTTGAGATAATCGGCAAATGGTCTTCTGTCCATGGCCGTAAGCCTGCATACGTACGAATGACAGTCATATCGGCCATCTGAGGATAAAAGCGCAATGCGCGTTTGGCGATTTGACGAATCACTTTATAGTCTACTTTTGTATTGAAGCCGACAAATTCACGACTGCTGCCAATCAAAAAGTTCTGCGCTTCCGTCGGTTCAAAGACAAGCGCTACACCATACTTTTCCGTCAGCGGATCCACTGAACGTTCACCGCCGAACTTCGAGATTAAATAACCGAACTCCATAACTTTCCGTAATCCCACAGGCTGTTGTCTCGATGCGACAATTAATTGACCTTTCCTAGGTACAATTGGGATATCCAGATCTAGCATTTGTCCAATTAACGGTGCCCAAACACCTGCTGCATTCACTACACGCTTGGCAGTGAATTGTCCGTTTGTCGTCTCTAGTAAGAACTCACCTGAAACATTCCGTGACATATTCGTTACTTCCGTGTTTTTATGAATGATCGCTCCTTGCTTTTCAGCACTGTGGAACATGGAAAATGTCATCATATAGGGATTAACAGTGGAATCCGTCTTGCATTCCAATCCACCGTATAAATCATCTGCAAAATATTTTGATTCATTTCGTAAGTCTTGACGATCTAGCATCTTGAAGCTTAAGCCCGCTTCTACTTGCTTTGACACCCATTGATTTGCAGCTTCCATCTCTGCATCATTCTCACAAACTAAAATACTTCCTGGATTGCGATATTCAAATGAAAGCTCCAAATCTTTATCTAATTGATGAACCAATTCCTGACTTTTCAAAGACATTTGACTGTCGAAACCGGGATCTTTATCAATCGCCAGTATATTTCCATCACATTTTGAGGAAGTGCCACTCGCTAGTTCGTTCTTTTCAAGCACTGTAATCTCCAAGCCCGCTTTAGAACCGTAGTACGCAATGGCGGCTCCCATAATTCCCCCACCAATTACAACGATATCGCTATGTTGTATTCCTTTCACAGGAATCCTCCTCTCGATTGCCTTTTCACTTTTATATAATGCAAGAACCATGCCAACTTTATAATCCAACATTTATGTGACAGTTTATTAACCATAAAAACCCTAATGTATGGTAGCGCTTTCTATTTGCGGAATCTTCTACTACTAATTTATTTTTGGAAGGTAGTTCACTGCAACTATTGAATTTTCAGGCAATAAGTGTAAAGTATTATATACACTGTATAAAATACTGACATTGGAGTGACCAAAATGTTGAAATACATTCACGATTTCATTACAGATATTATGAAAAAAGACTTTCTCATTGTGAACGGAAACACAAGCGAGGAAATGATTAAACAATATATGACAAACTCTCCATCTACACAGCTGTTTATTAAACAAGCACAATACTACCTACATGTACGCTTGCACAAAAATCAACTCCGTTACGAAAATTCACCGATCCTATCTTTAGGTATTCCAATCAGTGAAGTATCCAAGAAGTTTTCCCATGTTGAATTCTTATTATGTCGTGATGCGCAAGGTGAAATTACAGGTTATATAAAAGCTGAACAATTCATTGATAAGTTGATAGAACAACACGAAAAGACATTGGCGTATTTGCAGACCGTCCTTCATACAATCGACGAATCTTGCACCGTGATTGATCAAGATGCCAATGTATTGTACTGGACCAAAGGAGCGGAGTCTTTATTCTCTCTCAAAGAAAAAGACGTAATAGGTAAACCCATTACAGACTTTTTTGATACGAAGCACTTGGAGATACTACACACGTTACAAAATGGATCCTCAGTGCGTCATTCGCAACATCATGCACGCAAGGATCTCGTAGTGCTAATCAACTCCAACCCTATTTATCACAGGGATCGTATAATTGGCGCCGTCGTATCAGAAACCGATATAACAAGCCAGATCCGAATGAATGATGAGTTGTACGCGACTTCCGAGAAACTGTTCTTGCTTGAAGAAGAGGTACGGAAAAGTGCATCTAACCATAATCCTTTCGATTATATAAAAGGAAACAGCGATAAACTCAAGCAGACAATCAACATGACTAAAAAGGCGGCTACTACGGATGCCAGCATTTTGCTGTACGGAGAGAGCGGTGTAGGAAAGGAACTGTTCGCTAAAGCGATCCATAATTTAAGAGAGTCGCAGAACGCACCATTCGTCGCCATAAACTGTGGAGCAATACCTGAGAGCCTATTTGAAAGTGAAATATTCGGTTATGAAAAGGGAGCTTTTTCAGGCGCTGACCAGCGCGGGAAAAAGGGAAAGATTGAATTAGCCAGAGGTGGTACTCTTCTATTAGATGAAGTAGGAGAAATGCCACTCGATATGCAAGTGAAATTCCTCCGGGTCCTCCAAGAGCGTAGATACTATTCAGTGGGTGGTACAAAAGAGATTGAGGCTGACTTTCGCATTGTCGCCGCCACCAACCGCGATTTAAGGGAGCTTGTAAGCGAAGGTTCTTTTAGGGAAGACTTGTATTATCGCCTGAATGTTGTCAACGTGAAAATCCCTGCACTGCGCGAACGGGCGGAGGATATCATAGAGCTGACCCATTACTTCCTTTATGAATTCTCCATTAAGTACAACCGGCAGATCAATAGTATTTCGCAAGTAGTTATGCAAGCGCTTCTCCAACATAACTGGCCGGGGAATATTCGGGAACTCCGTAACGCTATTGAACGCCTAGTCGTATTCTCTGATAAAGGTCTCGTCAATGTTCAAGACCTCCCCCCTGAAGTCATTGAAAATACCAACTCACTGGCTGTGGCCAATATGACGAAACCTGTTCAAACAGAAAGTGCGCCACTCACAGAACAGATGCAGAACTTTGAACGCAAGTTGATTGTACAGGAGTTGGAAAAGGCAAACGGAAATAAATTACAGTGTGCAAAAAACCTAGAAATCACCCGTGCCACTTTGTACAATAAAATGCACAAATTAGACATACCTTTCTAAAACTTCTTTCATTGGCATGATTCTTGCATATTAGTTAAGCAGTAAACTAGCAAGGAGTGAACATACATGTCCGAAAAAGATATAATTATTTGCAGATGCGAAGAAGTTACTTACTCCGATTTAAAAGAAACAGCCAAAAGATTTCAATGCACACCGAGAGAACTTAAATTACGTACGCGTGCAGGTATGGGCTATTGCGGAGGAAGAACTTGCCGCAACGCCGTAGACAGCATAGCGCTTGAAAGTACAGAACGGGATGAATCACAAATCACATTAAAATATCAACCTCCAATCAGACCCGTAAGTTTCAGCAAATTAGGGGAGGTTTTCGAATGAGTCAGCGAATTGTAAACCACCCAGTACTCGGAACACTAGACGAATCACAAAGCATCACATTTACATTCGACGATGTAGAATACAAAGCGCTTCATGACGAATCAATTGCCGCTGCCCTGCTGGCTAACGGTATTAGAACGTTGCGCCATCACGAAGAAAGCGGTTCTCCTAGAGGCATTTACTGCAATATTGGTCACTGCTTTGAATGCCGAGTAACCGTAGACGGTGTACAAGGTGAACGAGCATGTCTAACACCGATCAAACAAGGAATGCGGGTCGTAAGCGGTGGTAAATTACTGACAGACGTACGTGATTGGAGGGCCAATCATGGAAAATAAAACCATAATTATTGGCGCGGGACCAGCCGGATTAACTGCGGCCATCACGATTGCATCACGCGGTCACAGTGTACTAGTTATCGACGAATATATGAAACCGGGTGGACGATTACTCGGTCAGCTATACGAAGAGCCTAATGGTAACTGGTGGAACGGTATCGTAGAATCCAACAAACTACATCAACAGGCTAAGGAACTGGGTGTCGATATTAAGCTACACACACCCGTCTCCAACATCGAGTTGCAGGACGGAATTTGGAGCGTCCATACAGATGTAGACATTTATGAAACTACTCATTTATTGCTGGCGACAGGGGCCGCGGAAAGTCCTCTTCCCATTAAAGGTTGGACGCTTCCGGGAGTCATGTCAGTCGGAGCTGCACAAGTTATGACCAACGTGCATCGCGTAAAACCCGGAGATCGTGGAGTCATTATCGGTGTGAATGTCTTATCATCTGCAATTGCAATGGAACTGAAAATGGCAGATATTGACATCGCTTGTATTACATTGCCCGTTTCCAATACCGTAAATGAAAAGTTCGGACAGCCACTAGAAGTTATGAACTCACTTCTGCATGTTTCACATATGGCTCCTTCTGCATTTATTAAAATGGGAAGTAAACTGATGAAAAATGACTTTTTCAAACAACTTGGTATTACATTCTTTCCTAAAAATGGTGTGAAAATGTGGGATATACCGATTATGTTACGAAAAGCAGTTACTGAAATCATTGGCGATGAACAAGTCGAAGGTGTGAAAATCTCTACGATTAATGCAGCCGGTGAAGTGATTCCTGGCACTGAAGAGGTTATTGGAGCGGATTTCGTATGTATAGCGGGTGGTTTGTATCCTCTAGCGGAATTGGCAGCTGTCGCTGGATGTCCTTTCTATCACATAGAAGAACTTGGTGGATATGTCCCATTGCATAACGAACGCATGGAATCCACCCTTCCCGGGCTTTATGTTGCGGGGAACATCACGGGTATTGAAGGAGCTAAAGTTGCCATGAGTCAAGGGCAAACTGCGGGTCTCTCTATTGTCAACAACTTGGAGAATGGCACACTGGAAAATGACTTAATTTCCTCGATACAGGATACTGAGCATACGAGAGAGAATGCCTATATTCAATTTCATCCTGAAATCGGTCATGGTAAGAATAAGCTTCAGAAGTATTGGGATGAATACCATGCAGCGGTGACAACATAATTTTTCCAAACGAAAAAGCTCTACTGCGAAGTACATCGCAGTAGAGCTATTCAACATCTACACTATTAGCTATGAACTGTTTCTTTCTCGAGCTCATTTTCTGTTAGCTTCAATATCTTAGAAGTAGAAGCATGCATGTCCTTCAATAACTCAGGATGTTCTGCTAATGCTTTACCATATGAAGGAATCATTTCTTTCAATTTTGGCTCCCAATCACTTACTTGTCCCGGGAAGCACTTGTTAATCAGATCCAACATAACTGCTACTGCAGTGGATGCCCCAGGCGAAGCTCCAAGCAATGCTGCAATGGAACCGTCCTTATCCGTTACAAGTTCTGTACCAAATTGAAGTGTACCTTTGCTATCTGGAGTATCCTTGATAACTTGCACACGTTGGCCTGCAGTCCATAAATCCCAGTCTTCACTCTTCGCATCCGGAATAAATTCACGCAGTTCATTGATACGTTGTTCTTTTGTTTGTACCACTTGTTCTACCAAATACTTAGTCAATGACATATTCTTTGCACCACATGCTAGCATAGTCGTTAAGTTATTGGGTTTCACAGAACCAATAAGGTCCATCATGGATCCTTCTTTCAAGAACTTCGGTGTGAATCCTGCGAAAGGACCGAATAGCAAGGACTTCTCACCATCAATATAGCGGGTATCCAAGTGCGGAACGGACATTGGCGGTGCACCGACTTTTGCTTTTCCGTATACTTTTGCGTGATGTTTTGCAATTACATCTGGATTTTTACAGACCATGAAGACACCACTGATTGGGAATCCACCGATATGTTTACTTTCGGGAATACCTGTTTTCTGTAGCAATGGAAGACTTCCGCCTCCGCCACCAATGAAAACAAATTTAGTTTTATGGAATTCAAGCTTACCATCTTTATTATTCTTTATTTTTAATTCCCATTCGCCATCACTTGTACGTTTGATATCTTCTACTTGATGACCGTAGTTCACTTCAACGTCCACTGTTTGCATATGCTCAATTAACATACGCGTCAATGCACCGAAGTTTACGTCTGTACCTGTGTCGATTTTTGTTGCAGCAATCGCTTCATCAACAGTACGGTCTTGCATGATCAACGGAATCCATTCTTTTAGTTTTTCCGGATCATCGGAAAACTCCATTCCTTGGAATAGTGGATTTGCTGTCATCGCTTCAAAGCGTTTCTTCAAATACGTCACATTGTCTTCACCTTGTACAAGACTCATGTGTGGCAGTGGCATAATAAATTGCTCAGGGTCTTTAATCAACTTTTTTTCTACTAGATGCGACCAAAACTGCATAGATAATTGGAACTGTTCATTTACTTTAACCGCTTTTGTGATATCTACAGTCCCATCCGGCTTTTCGGAAGTATAGTTCAGTTCACATAAAGCTGCGTGTCCTGTTCCCGCATTATTCATCTCATGCGAGCTCTCTTCACCCGCTTTATCTAATTTCTCGAATAACGAGATATTCCAGTCAGGCGCTAATTCTTTAAGCATTGTTCCTAGCGTCGCACTCATAATTCCGGCGCCAATTAATATAACATCTGATTTAGTTTGTCTATTACTCATTTTGACCTTCCTTATATGTGAAATTTACAGAAACGTAAATGTTCCTAAATAAGGCGTCACAGCATACATGGCGCGTACTAGGAGCACTTTATTCTGTCTCAGTTTAACCATACATCTACTACCATCTTTTCTATTATACATCAAATATAATTAGGTTTAAAGGGACTTGTTTATTTATCAGGATAAAGCCGGTAATATGTCGGAATTTTGAACCACTTTATGGATTCCAATGAATTCATGGTTGTTTTCACGTCAATAAGTCTTCTGAGATCACTTTGAACCCTTCAATGATTGTGTCCTCTTCTACTTCAATCAAAATACATTGCTTGCCATCATAGTTAACTTGTTTGACATATTTCAGGTCTTGTGGACTAATTGAAATGTTTGCTACTTTGGTTTCGATCTTAATCGATTTCGACGTATAACTTGGTACGATGTGTGTTGCTTTCATTTCATAAGAGGTATCATCCACTACGGTCTGGAAAGCTGTTTCTACTGCTTCTGTATTAACGTAGTCAACACCGCTCATTTTCAACACACGCTCTACTTGCTTCGCATCGATTGCTGGTGGCTCTTCCGGTTCTTCCTCTTCTTCATCCACTACAGTTAATCGGTAGATTGCTTCATATACATTTCCTAGTGTTTCCGTATCTACTTCACCGCCGACTACTTGTTTGACAATCTCCTCGAAAACGGCCTTATCGTCGGCAGCGGTCACCACTTCTTCACCATTCAGGACATTCTCTATGAACGCATAATCGGGTTTATTCGCTTTACCCGCCGAATATAGTACATGATTGACATCAGCTGAATTGTCCGTGAAGCAAGGGAATAAAAAGCCGCCTATTGGTGACGCAAGATTAATGATGGGATCGAGCATCGTATTCGATTTGAATTCACGCTCTTGGAAATCAAATATAATGGAGCGCTTCGGCAAGTCTGTATGATTCATACTGCACAAAATAAACGGTGTGGTAAACACTTCATCGCGCATATCAATTTCAGTTTCCTCACTGTTACGCTTAGTCTTCTTAAAGTAGTTTCCACGAATAAATGTCACGACGAGATCTTTTTCATATTGGACATCTTGCACCATCTTCAGTGCTAGATGTTGCATTTCCTCTTTCCATTCATCGGCTTCTTCCGCTTGCAATCCTTCATACAATAGTTTTTGTGCGTGATGATCGTTAGTCTCTTCTTCTTGACGTTCGAACTTCACTTCAAATAACTTCATACCTAGTTTACCACCAAGCACTTTTTTGAAATTGGTCATAAACAGTTCCTGTTGCTCACGGTCAAGCAAAGCAAAAGCCTGACTTTCTTCATGGTAAATCTCATTGCTTTCCTGCCTAATATAGACATGGTAAATATCAGTGATCGTCAAAAGATCAGTATCTAATTTAAATCGTTTACGAATATCTGCAATATCATTTTTATTCATTTCGTGTTCCCACTTCCTAACTGATTTAAATAAATTTAATCACTACGTCGGATGACGCTTCTATACACGCGCATAAAAAATTAAAGATTTCACACATACTTATCCACTATTCGGGTACACAATGAAGTGAGACTAAAAAATCAGACAAGGGGTAGTGATTTCATGTCAGAAAAACTATTTACATCCACAGCAACCGCTAACGGAGGAAGAGAAGGCCATGTAGTATCCTCCGATAAAGTAGTAGAATTCGATACGGCAATGCCAGGAACAAAAAGAGCAAAAGAATTAGAGAACTCAACCAACCCTGAACAATTATTTGCTGCAGGTTACGCAGCTTGTTTCGATAGCGCACTTCAACTTGTAGCAAGCAAAGAACGCGTTAAGTTTTCATCAGAAGTCACTGCAAACGTCAGCTTGTGCAAAGATGAAACAGACGGTGGTTTCAAACTAGAAGTTGAATTACAAGTAACCGGTAGAGACATTGAAAAGACAAAGCTTGAAGAGCTAGTGGAAAAAGCACACCATGTCTGCCCATATTCCAAAGCAACTAGGGGTAATATTGAAGTGACACTTACTGTACTTTAATTCTGCATCTAAAAATAACAGGATAGGCTGTGCTGGAAATCGTGAATACACGACATCTAGCACAGCCTTTTAATTCACCGGAAGATACTTTCTATTTTTCCAATCCCTCCATTAATTTCACAATCGCAGCAGAAGTCTGCATAATCTGCTCTTTATTCGATATAGTAGCTACCCCGTCACCCTTCTGCTCACCGTAATCACCAAAACCTGCGTGATTACCACCTTCTATTTCGATGAACTTCGAATCACTAGGCATACTAGACTTGGCCGCCTTAATAGCCTTCGCATCCGCCACCTCATCATGACTCGCCCGAATCGACAACACATCCACCGACGTTTCACTCAAATCCGTGTGGCTTCCAGGATAAGAAGCCAGCAACACGAGCGCAGAAATCTTTTCATGACGGGATGCATAATCCGATGCTGTCACACCGCCTAAAGAGTGACCCCCTATTAACCATGTATCCATTTGAGGATGATTACGTATCACCTTATCTGCCCGATCAGGGGAGAAGATTGCCATCTTGAGCGGCAAGTGAGGAATGATTACAGTATAGCCTTGTTTAGCAATCTCCTTGGCCATCGGTGCGTATGCTTCGGCTTCTACTTTTGCACCTTGATAGAAAATAAAACCTATGTTTCTCTTATTTGAAGTAGGCTCAAACACTAAGTCTTTACCATTTGTCACGGTTACATCTGAATCTGACTGCAAATTTTCTTCCGCGTAAGACTGCGCTTTATAATAAGAACTAGTAAACAGGAAGAACCCAACTGCAATCATTAACAGGAAAATACCTAGCCCGATAAATAACTTGAATTTCCATGTCCTCTTTTTTTTCATACTTGATCCTCATTCCAGTTTATTTCTTCACAATATCGATGAAATGTTTTAACACTCTAGCCGTCAATCCCCAAACTGTATAAGTACCATACTCGTAAAACCATTCCTCAAGTGAATGGCTTCGAAATTTATACTGATCTCCGTTCATAATCTTCTCAAATGGGAAATTATCCGGCGGAGCTACTTCAATCGATACCAAATGCATATACGGTTCATGTTCCATCAACCACTTGAGCGGAATAGTAAATACCTCTTCCACTTCTTCTTTATTATAACTTCGAATGATTTCATGATAATCAATGACCGCTACGAACGGATAGACGACGAATGAAGGAGACGCAATATACGGGCTTAACTCTTCTATCATCTGTACCGTCTTCGGATCAATCCCGAGCTCTTCGTGTGTCTCCCGTAAAGCTGCTTCCATAGGGGATGCATCCGTTATATCGATTTTGCCGCCAGGAAAACTGATGTCGCCCGGCTGTTTCCTCATCGTGAAGGCACGCACCTCAAATAGCACATGCCATTCCCCTTCCGCTTCTACTAACGGAATGATTACAGCGGAACGGAACGCGGTTTCTTCTCCAATGAATAAAGATTTATTTTCATACAACTTATTTTGTAGTTGATCCAAGTCCATGAAGTCCCCCACCTCAGCGTTTTATCCTATCGTATCATTATCAGACGAATCGTTAAAGAAATAAAAGGAGCTACCCTGTTAGAGCAACTCCTCGTTCTATATATACGTTAGCGCTTCACTAATTTCCCCTGCACTACATAGCGTTTATCTTTACTATTCACCGAGTTATTGCAAGTGGACAGTGTCACAATTCGATCATCTGCCCCTACTTCAACAGGCATATCAATCAGAGAACGTGATTCCACTTCCTCGAGAAAGTCAGAAAATTGTTCGTCCGTCTGAAAATCTGTTTCGATATAGTAAAAGTCAATCGTCGTTTCATATGCTGCAAACACTTCAATATCATACCCTTCATACAATGTATCGACATAAATAACGGGATGTTCGTCTGCATAGTCTTGATCACCAAATTTCTTCAAACTACCGAACATCGTATCATTTCTCATTGCATGACCATAGAGGACCGTGTTGCGGCTCATATCCGTAATATCATTCCGATAATCCATAAAGACACTGCCTGCGCGACTATTTTCTCGTGTGAAGTTACGATTTAAATAAAAATCATTGTCTTCAGCCTGCAAGATCGGGTTATGCAAATTGGTTCCTTCTACTGAAATCCAACCCACGATATCTTGATTCACCTTATTCAATTCTTCAAACTGCGGACGCATCGAATAGTCATTCGATGCGTCTTCTTTAACATCTTCTGTTACAGCAACCTGAACCGTGTTTTCCAACGCCTTCTCATACATCTGTTGCGTCTCCTTCAATGAGCTGGCTGATTCCACGTATGTATACAAATACTGCACGAGTAAATAGCCTGAGTAGAGAAAGACTGCTAGATAAACGAAAGGCATGAGTTTCGACAGGCGTTTCTTCATCAGCTTACCTCCTAAATACCAAGAGACATCATATAAAGACCTAATTCGTCATCTTCCTTAAACACGGCGTTGACTCCATATACTTCTTTGATGACATCCTTTGTAATGATCTCACGTGGCGGCCCTTCTGCAATGATTCGACCATTCTTCATCATAATGATCACATCACTGTAACGAATCGCCTGATTGATATCATGCAATACCATGACAATCGTCAATCCATAATCTTCATTCAGTGATTTCACGAGCTCTAATAATTCAATTTGATAATAAATATCTAAGTATGTTGTTGGCTCATCCAAGCAGAGTATTTCTGATTGCTGTGCCAATGCCATCGCAATCCATACACGCTGACGCTCCCCACCCGATAATGCTTCTAAGTCTTTATGGCGTTTGTCGGTCAGGTTTGTCACGGATAATGCCCAATCTATAGCCTTGTCATCCTCTTCTTGGTTTCGCTGTAAAAACGTTTTATGTGGCAACCGACCGAAGCCGACTAGTTTCTCAATCGTCAAATCTTTTGGTACTTCATTCTGCTGATAAACAATCGCTAACTTCTTCGCAAACTCTTTCGGCTTAAACATCACTAAATCACGATTTTCTAGTGAAGCTGTTCCGGAAGTGGGCATATTAATTCGTGAAAGTACACTTAGTAATGTCGATTTCCCACAACCATTTGGTCCAATGATCGTCGTAACTTTCCCTTTAGAAATAGACGTCGAGACATCATCCAAATGGTTGGTTATATTATCATGCGATACCATAATGCGCTTCATTTCCATAACGTATCACTCTTTTCGCAGTAAGAATATTAAGAACGGCCCGCCAATGATCGCCATCAGCGTTGAAGCAGGTATTTCAAGCGGTGCTACGATTGTTCTACCGAGCGTGTCAGCTAACAAGATAATCAATGCCCCTAAAAGAGCAGTAAATGGTATAAGCACCTTATGGTCATGGCCAACCAATCTGCGGGCAATATGCGGTACAAGTAAGCCAACAAATGATATTACACCCGCCACTACAACCGAAATTGCCGCTAGTAAAACAGCTACTGCCGCAATGATTAAACGGGCGCGCGTGACATGGAAACCAATACTCTTTGCTGTCTTATCCTGTAGCACTAATAAATTACACCAGCTATACAATGCAAACGCCAGAACCAATCCGATGGTTCCGTATGTCGCGATAGTCGAAACATCGCTCCACGTACGCATCGTTAAATTCGAACCGATCACGCTTGAGGCTGAGACGTTCAACGATCCACCAAAGCTGATGAACGCTTCGGTGAGGCCTGTGAACATCGCATTGATCGCAATTCCAACTAGAATTAATTTCAACGGGCTGAGACCGGATTTCCACGATAATGCAAAGACGAGAAAACAAGCGAACGCCCCACCCATAAAGGCAAATAAAGGCGTCATGAAAAAGAGTGCCGGAAAGAACGAAATAATGAATAACTGCATGAATGCTGCACCGGAAGATATCCCGATAATACCCGCATCTGCAAGTGGATTACGCATAACGGACTGCAACAAGACACCCGAAACCGATAATGCCGCGCCTGCAAATATCGCCACAATCATCCTTGGAAAACGCAAGTCGCGAATTGCTTCCATTTGACTGTTGCCTTGTTCAGAGAGCGCACTGAAAAACTCAAAGAAGCCCATTTTAATACTGCCTGTCGTAGCAGAATAAACAATTGTTGCGGCAAGCAGCAGGAATACGATTACATAACTAGCAATTCTTTTTCTCATGACGGACTTCCTTTTCAAACGACATTCATCGAGTTATCGATAGAATATCTTCATTAGCTCACTTAATGCTTCAGGTACTTGCAACGAAGCGGTTGTGCCAAATAACTCTTCTTCCAAATCATAGACTTTACCATTTTTCACAGCATCAAAATGTTTCCATATATCATTCGTTTGGAACTCTTCGTTAAACATTTCCACAACTTCATCTGGCATACCATGTGATAAACGCAAAATAATATCTGGATTACTATTATGAAGATACTCAGTATTTGACGATAAGTATTCAGGAACTTGACCTTCCATTACATTCGTTCCACCAGCACGTTTCACGAGATCACCCGCGTAGGAGTTTTCCGTCGCAACTAAGTAACTGCCTGGAATACCTAATAATATTAATACACTTGGACCGTTGCGATTCGCTGCTACTACTTCCGCGGCTTCAATCTTTTTCTGTAAATTCCCTACTAATTTGTCTGCTTGCGCTTTACGGTCGTAGCGCTCTCCAAGACCTTGGATTTCTTGAATCATTGAATCGACACTTTGGAAGTTTAAAAATGTCGCCGGAATATTCAATTGTTCGAAACCGGCTTCGAGATCATATTCCAATGTAGAAACGGATAAAAAATCTGTCGGATTCATTGATTTCACAATCTCCATGTCCGGTGTCATGGCATTACCGATGGTTGGAAGCCCATCAAACCGGCTTGCCATATTTTTTTCCGTTTCAGGAATAGCGATGGCATCTATATCTAACTTATCTAGAATATCTGCGATGACTACAGTACCCGCAATAATTCGTTGTTCACTTGTTTCAGCGCTTTCACTTTTCTTAGCCGCGTCTGCCGAAACAGCTTTCTCTTCTTTATCATTTCCGCACCCTGCGATAATAGTTGCTGTCATGACTGCCAACATCAACCATACATATCTCCACTTTTTCTGCACGATGTAATCCTCCACTCGTTATTCATTACTCGTAACGTTATTTTTCTTTACTAGTCGACGTATTAATAAGATGCCCGACAAAATACATAATGTGAACAGTATGCCAATTTTCATTGTATCGAAGGGAATCGTTTGTTCTTCCTGTACATGAATTGCTAGCTCTTCCGGTTCGCTTGCTACTTGTGTAACGACCTCGGCTGGTTCTTCCTCCACGTCATCCACCGTACGATCAAATTCCAATTGCGCTTCAGGAAGAAGAGGTGGTATTTCATCCTGTGCTTGTTCTATTTTTTCGGACGGTCTTTCTTTCTTTTCTTCTTTTTCAATCGTGGTTTGTTTAGTGGGTGTAGGGCTTTCTTTCGGTTGCTCAGTTCGCTTAGTCAAGGAAGAAACTGCTTTGCTGTCTGAAGGTACTTTGTTCAAAAACTTCGCAATCTGTTGCTGATCGAAAGTAATTTGCAAAAACTCTTCCTGTACATGCGAGTTCTCAGCGTCCTCCACTTTCATCCAGATACGAGTCCCCTTCTGGAAATCTTCTACTTCAAACTGCACAATACGTGACTTGTTTTGTGAGACCACTTTTGGTTCCACTAAATTACCACCTTGCTCTACCGTGAAGCCTTTAACTTTACTCGGTTGAAGAATCTCTAACTGTGCATAGTATCGATTGTCACGTTTACTGACGTGTATTACTTGATTGACATAGTCGTTCATTACCGATCGTTTACCATCTGACAGCAACTGGTAGTGTACAGTATCATCACTTGGTTGAATCTGGTCAAAGACTGGTAATGATTGCTCCTGGATCAACACTTCATATGAAAAAAATTGCTGTGCATGTTCTTTTGGCAAACGATATTTGCCTGTGAGTTCAATCTTTTGATGTATATCCTGTATATCAAACTGAACTAAGTTTTCTGCTCGATCCAGTCGCGTGCTCGTTTTGTTCCCTTGCTGTACCGCAGTGACGTGCGTTAAGATGTGGTCATTCTTCGCCGAAATGGATAATGTATAGCGATCTTCCTTAACAGTTAACGTAGCCTGCTTAGTAAATAAAAGATTTATGCTCTCGGCTTCATGTGATAGAAAACTTAGTTCAACTTGATACACATCATGTGTGATTTCTTTCTTTTCGTTTGCATTTACAGAATGAAAAGGAAGCCACGCAGAGATGAGTAGCAAAAGTAGCGGTAATAAAACCATGTTTTTCATTTCGGACGTACACTCCTTTACATATCATGTAAAACGACAGGAACTTCCTTCCGCTTTTGGAAAGGCGAAAGGAAGTATCTGTATTGATTCTTATTTTTCCATGAAGTTTAGTGAACCGTTTAGGATTTTAGCCATTTGTGTGCGTTGTAGTGAATCGCCAGAGTTGATCAAAACTTTACCATTCGGTTGTTTTGCGCCTGTCATAATTTTTTCTGCATACAACAATGCAAATGCTTGCTTCGCTTCAGGATCTGTAATTGCTTTCCCATCTGCATAGAATGGCAGAGTTGTATCACCTTTTTTGATTTCATTACCTTCTGCAAATTGAATTGCACGGTATAGCATCAATGCTCCTTGCTGACGAGTCAGTGTATCATTCGGATTGAACTTGGCATTCGATTGGACAATACCTGCTTTGGCAAGAGCATTAATTGCGTTGATACGCTCTTTGTCTGTGATTTTGCCTAAATCCTGGAACCCTGCAGAAGGAGCTTCTTCTAACTTCAACGCACGCGCAACCATCAAGGCGAACTGTGAACGTGTGATGTTGTTACGTGGATTGAACTTGTCCGCACTTTTTACAATACCTTTGTCAAGAAGTGCGAGAATCGCTTCTTTGTTACCGTCTTTGTCGATGTCTTTGAACGGGTTCACAGTTGGTTTTGCACCGTCAAGAGCAATTTGCACTTTGTGGTTTGAGTCATATTGTATAGGACCTTCATTCACAATAACGTGAATCTCAGCATTCACTAACTTTGTTAGATCCGCTACATTGAATGTATATGTGCGTACACCTGTTGATTTATCATCTGTTGCTACAGGTACGTCTTTGCCCGCAACTTTGAAGCCTTGGATATAGCTTCCTTTAGGGAATGTTACTGTTACTTCGTTGCCTTCCGTTATTTTCTTTACGGATGCAATTGGGGACATATAATCGTTCATGATAGATTCTTCATTCGTCCCATCTTTATATACTTTTACGTTCACATCGCTTATTGTTTCCGCATCTGTGTCTGCTTTAGCGACTGTTGCACTCATATCAAATTCATACCACTTGTCCATGTTAGCCGCTGGTACTACTACATGAATTCTACCTGGATATATTTTATCGGTAACTACCGGGAAAGTATAAGTAGTTGTGCTATCAGTATTTTTAACTTCCGTTGCATCAGCAAATTCTTCTCCTTGTTTCGTTTGAAGACCTGCAATCATCGGAGCTGATTTAGCCGCAACCGTTACGTTCGCATATGATATTCCGTCTTTTTCAACTAAAGTTCCTTGTGGCACGAGATGGCCACTAATTGCCGGCTCAGGTGTCGTTGTTCCAGACTTGTATATATTTAAATCAATCACTTGATCCACTGTTACGGCTTGTTTCAAAGTAGACGTTGCTCGATCGCTTGTGCTGATCGGATTAGCTGATGCCGCCGTTGGAATAGCGATGGAAGCTGCTAGTAATGAAGCAAGTACTACTTTCGTTACACGAGATGATGTTTTTTTCGTCATAATTAGTGTTCCCCCTGTTTTCTTTGGAATCTAGTTTTATACAATAAAAATGCAGAACCTGCCAATACGAAGATTAATAGGTACGGCGTTGAATCACTGGTTTGTGGATTCTTAACTGGTTCTTGAGTAGTTGGTTTTTTTGTCACTGTACTGGTACTAGTGTTGGTGTTAATACTAGGTGGTCGGTTCGTATTAGTTGTTGGTGGTTTTACTGCCGGTGGTGTCACGGCGTTCTTGTCCTCAAACACTAAATCCACTGTATACTCGTGATGGTAATTAATATGCTCTACGTCGACTTTCATCGGGATCTTTACAGGTTTTGAAATATCACTTACGCTAAACTCTACAACACGCGTATCAGCCTTAAGATCTTCATTGACCACCTCCGCTCCGCCTGCTGGCTCGAACTTCGTAATCCATGAACTGTTCTTAAGCGTCAGCTGTACGATGGCAGAACCATTCGTTACAGTTACGAGTGCCGGTTTTTGGAAATAATCATTTGCAATAGATGCGTTCTTGCTATCTGGCTGATTAACCTGATAATTTAATTGCTGGGTCCCGTCTGCTATTTTAGCAGATGCTTGCGGTAGACCTACTGTCAACACGAAAAAACTTACAACTAAAAAGTATAAAAATGCTTTTCTCACTTGGACATAAACCCCTCTCACTTGCTCATTTTCATGCTACATAAATCCACCGATTGACTACCATTCACTGGATATATTTCCACTTCTAAATTATCTCATAAATTACCCCATACATGAATCATTGCAACTATATCATCTAATGATCTATGACAAATCTGTGACATTTGTAACGTATAAATGAGAACAGTTATCATTTAATATATCCTGTTTTTCCAGTAATGTCAACTAGTATTTGGAAAATTATTTCAATTTAGGCTATAAACTTTTTAACTAGTCACTAAATCTAAAGCTTCGCATAGTCTAGATGGATATGATTTATGGATGAAAGGGGTATTGCAATGAATATTCAGTCCTTCAGTGGTGTCGTAATGGTAATAAATGATTTTTATACGGGGCAAAATAATGACGCTGGTTGCTACTTGTTGATGACAGTCGATAATGGTAGAGGAAATGTCGTCAACTTTGTAGTAGAGCCGACAACTTATTTCGTCAATCATGTAAAAATTCATGTAGGTGATCGCGTTACAGGATTTTATGATGCCGATGCTGCCACGCCTATGATCTATCCTCCACAATTTAGAGCAATTGTTATGTCTAAAGACTCCCCCCGTGAAAACGTCAAAGTTGACTACTTCAATCGTCGCTTGCAAAGTAGTGACGGAACGCTTCAGCTTAATCTGTCTCCGCAAACTGAAATACTTTTGACAAATGACCAGTATTTCACAGGAAATATAGCAGAGCGAAATTTGATAGTTATATATACCACAACGACAAAGAGTATCCCTGCCCAAACTACACCACATAAAATTATAGTAATTTGTTCATGAATTGTGTACTTAGATAAAACAAAGACACGCTCATTGAAGCGTGTCTTTGTTTTATATGCAAAAGAATCGTTGTGTTGTCTTATAGATTTCTCTATATGCTTCATCAACAGTTACACCTTTAATTTTGGCGATACTGTTAATACTCTCATGCAACATAGAAGGATGCGTTAATTTACCTTTAAAACAATGTTCAAAAGGCCACGGTCCATCTGTTTCTACCATTAGCTGAGTGAACGGAACTTGTTTGACTATATGTTGAATCTTTTCTCGATATGTAACTTCTGGCGTCACAGAAATCATATATCCGTTCGAAACTATTCTTTGCAATACTCTGTCGTCTCCTTTAAACCAATGAAAGTGTGCTTTCGAGATTGAATACTGTTCCAACATCTCACAAACAATAGTTGCATCTGCATAAACGGCATGCAAAGAAATTGGCAAGTTATATTTATCTGCCTTCCGAACAAAACATTCCAACACATTTTTATAAAGTGACACGTCAAAATCAGCCTGCTCTTGTCGCAAATAATAAGGTAACCCTACTTCTCCAATCGCAGCGAGGCAATTGGCATGTTCATCAATCAATTGCAGTATAGCTGAAAGTTCCACTTCACTCGGTAACGCTTGTTCTGGATGATAACCTATTGCAGGTTTGATCCGTCTATCTATTTTCGAAAGTTCTAATTGCTTAACGGAAGATGCGAAGTCATTTGAAACCGCCACTAGTGCAGTCACATCATTCACTTCTAATGCGCGCAAAACTTGAATTCGTTCTTCTTCTTCATACATATCTAAATGAATATGCGCATCGATTACATGCCTGCTCAAAACTTATCACCCTCTTTCACTAATATGCTATGTTTCACGTGAAACGTTTCTCCTTGAATGAACCCAAACTATTATCTCAGCGTCATACTACTTTCTATTACAAAAAAGTAGGCGGTGACATATGAACTTGCATGCATTACGTACGAAAACAATGAATACAACACGACAACTCTTTATTTTCGGTTGGCAACAAGCTTTGGCTTGCATTTTCCCTATTATTATCTTCAGTTCACTGGCACTTACACAACTCATCCCTTTACCTTTTCTACCACGATACGACTGGCTACTCCTCATTTTCATAGGAACTCAGTGGTGGATGGTACGATCTGGACTCGAAACACGTGATGAACTGAAAGTGATTACGTTATTTCACATCATCGGCCTAACTTTAGAAATATTTAAAGTACATATGGGTTCTTGGTCTTATCCTGAGGAAGGATTTTTCAAAGTTTTCGATGTTCCTTTGTACAGCGGCTTCATGTATGCAAGTGTAGCAAGTTATTTGTGCCAGGCTTGGAGGAGATTGCACGTCCACCTCATTCAGTGGCCTCCGCTCTGGGCAGTTATTCCTCTTGCTATCGCGATATATGGAAACTTCTTCACACATCATTATTGGTTCGATTTAAGATGGTGGTTGTCCGCATTAGTACTGGTTATTTTTTGGCGTGCCTCGGTTAGTTATTGGATAAACGACACACAGTACCGTATGCCCTTATCCCTATCATTCATATGCATTGGCTTTTTCGTTTGGGTAGCTGAAAATATTGCTACTTTCTTCGGTGCTTGGACCTATCCCAATCAAAGTGAGACATGGCATCTCGTTGGCATAGGTAAATTAAGTTCTTGGTTACTATTAGTGATCGTCAGTTTCCTCATCGTGGCGGTGTTAAAACAAATTAAAAAGGAATAGATATGTATATCGTAACAGGTAAGTACTTTACTAAGCCCCCTAAGAAGGGTATATTCCATGGGAAATAAAAACCGGCACTATCAAAAACGCAGCAGGCTCAATAGCCTACTGCGTCTTGTAATGATTAATGTGTAACTGGTTTAGGGTAGTCGAAGCCTTTTGTGTCTACTTCAACTGTCTTCATCTTCTGCTCTTTGATAGGCTTATCCATAGCATCTGTTTCATTAGCTACAATAGCATTCACTGTCTCCATGCCTTCCGTCACTTTACCGAAAGCCGCATACTCTCCGTCAAGTGAAGAGTTGTCGTCTGTCATGATAAAGAATTGTGACCCTGCAGAGTTCGGCTCTTGCGTACGTGCAGTCGAAATCACACCGCGCTCATGTTTCATAGTATTTTCAAAACCGTTTGAAGAGAATTCTCCGTCAATAGCGTATCCCGGTCCGCCTGAGCCATCACCAGATGAATCTCCGCCTTGAATCATAAAGCCTGGAATCACACGGTGGAAAATCAAGCCATCGTAATAGCCGTCTTCAATTAAAGAAATGAAATTCGCTACCGTATTCGGTGCAACAGTCGGCTCTAATTCCAACACAATCTGCTCATCATTTTCCATCGTGATCGTCACGACGGGGTTCTCTTTTACATCCTTCGAGTAATCAACCGCTTCTTCTTTAGGTTGTTCTGTGGATTCTTCTTTAGGTGTCTCCACTGTTTTTTCTTCAGTCGCTTTGCCACACCCTACTAAAAGAACGGCTAACGCCATCAAACTCATTATGAAATACCATGCTTTATTACGCTTGAACATATCCGTCTAACACTCCCTATTATTTTATATCTTCTATGACCTACTCCGAGCTATGGTTTTACTCTTCACGGTAACGTAATGCTAATCCCTTTAGGAAGTTTCGAGCGTATCGATCACCACACGGTTTATAGTTTCGATGACCTTCTTTACGAAGAACAGCACTTAACTCGTTTTTAGAAATCGTAACACCTGCATTTTCTAAAATCTCTAGCATATCTTCACTTGTAAGAGATAATGCGATTTTGACTTTTTTCAGCAAAATATTATTGACATTACGATGGCCTTCTTCTGACATTAGAAATGGTTGCGGAGCATTGCCGGTATTTTCTGGTACTCCTCTTTTGGAGCTGATCAAGCCATTTAGAAATGACTCCAACGTCATGTTGTCGATTTCCTTTGCATATTCATTCATCTGCATTTCATCTGTACTATCTTCATTCGTTTTTGTCAGCATCTCTTTTACTTCCGCTCTGTTTGTCTGCAGTCCGCCTAACGCAAACATTTCTACAACTGCAGAATCCTTTAGATCCAGCGCATAGCGTAATCTGCTTAAAATATCATTATTATTCATGTAATCACCTGTACCCTCTATAGTATATAGCTTTGGTTCTTAGTATAGCCTGATTCGTTATAATTTGTCTTCATTCAGTCAATTGACGTTGAATCTGTCTCTTGTTCAATCGTTTGCATAAACTGATCGCCAAAATCACAAATCGATGTAACGACTGGTTCCAATAATAAACCAATTTCACTTAATTTGTACTCCACTTTTGGTGGCACGACGGGATAGACATAGCGCGTAATGATTTCATCCTCTTCTAATTCACGTAACTGTCTAATCAACATTCGTTGATTAGCATCTGGAAGTTTTTTCTGTATTTCGCTTAGTCTTAACGGTGTTTCGTGCAATAAGCACCAGATGATCGCAATTTTCCAACGACCACCTATGACAGACAAAGCTAAATCTTTGCTCGTAAAGTACTGCTTATCTTTATAATGAATGACCATATTGCTTCACTTCTTTCTATACTAATCATGTTCATAGTGACAAAAGAGTCAGTATTGCATGGTGAATTATAATATGTAATGATAGAAAAGTAAACACAATACAGTAAAAGAAAGAAGGGCTTCATGTGAAAAGTAGAGCAGCTGTAGCATTCAAACCTGGAGAACCACTTAAAATTGTAGAAATTGATGTAGAAGAACCAAAAGCTAATGAAGTATTAGTCAAAATTCTTTACACTTCTGTCTGTCACACAGACGCATATACATTATCAGGCGATGACGCAGAAGGAGTATTTCCTGCCGTTTTAGGCCATGAAGGCGCTGGTGTCGTAGTTTCAGTAGGTGAAGGAGTCACTTCCGTTAAACCTGGTGACCACGTTATTCCACTTTATACACCTGAATGTGGGAAGTGTAAATTCTGTCTATCGGGTAAAACTAATCTATGTGGTGCCATTCGCGAAACACAAGGTAAAGGATTAATGACTGACGGTACGACTCGCTTCTCTTACAACGGTGAACCAATTTATCACTACATGGGAACGAGCACTTTCAGTGAGTATACTGTCGTCTCTGAGATCTCCCTAGTTAAAGTGGAAGACCACAACGTACCGCTTGATAAAGTTTGTCTATTTGGATGTGGTGTCACTACGGGTATTGGAGCTGTTCATAAGACAGCGAAGGTAGAAGAAGGTGCTGTTACGGCAGTCTTCGGTCTAGGAGCTATTGGTTTGGCCGTTATTCAAGGATTGAAGCAAGCAAAAGCAAGCCGCATCATTGCAATCGACTTGAATGAAGACAAATTTGAACTGGCGAAGAAAATGGGCGCAACAGATTTCATCAATCCTTCTACATTTGATAAACCCATTCAGGAAGTCATCGTAGACATGACGGATGGCGGTGTCGATTACAGCTTCGAGTGTATCGGTAATGTCGAAGTAATGAAAGCTGCTCTTGAATGCTGCCATAAAGGTTGGGGCGAGAGTATTATCATTGGTGTCGCGGGGGCCGGTAAAGAAATTCATACCCGTCCATTCCAATTAGTTACGGGTCGCGTATGGCGCGGGTCTGCATTTGGCGGAGTAAAAGGAAGAACAGAATTGCCAGGGATGATTGACGACTACATGGACGGTGAAATTGATTTAGATTCGTTCATTACACACCAACTAAATTTCACGGATATTAATGAAGCATTTGATTTGCTCCATAAAGGTGAATCAATTCGATCAATACTAACATATGGAGAGTGAGATCATGAATGTAGAACGCGTTGAGCAACGTCGCTCTTTTGGTGGGGAACAAAACAAGTACAACCATTATTCAGAAGTTCTCAAGTGTGATATGACATTTAGTGTCTTCTTACCATCTAATAAAGAACAAAAAGAAATACCGCTCATTTGGTTTTTATCGGGATTAACATGTACGGATGATAACTTCAGTCAAAAAAGTGGTTTCCAAAGCTTAGCTGAAAAACATCAGGTAGCTGTAATTATACCCGATACATCACCACGCGGAGAAGATGTAGCGAACGTTGAGGCATTTGACCTTGGACAAGGTGCGAGCTTTTATTTAAACGCAACTGAAGAGCCATGGGCTAAGCATTATCAAATGTATTCGTATATAACGGAGGAGCTAAGTAAAATTGCCGCTACTCTAGTGCCTAATTTCTCAGGTAAAGAAAGTATCATGGGTCACTCAATGGGTGGTTATGGTGCATTGATGATTGGAATGAAGAATGCTAATCGTTTCAAAGCGATTTCAGCGTTCTCTCCAATTTCAAGTCCGAGCGATGTTCCGTGGGGAGTCAAGGCATTTTCTACTTATCTTGGTGAAGACAAAGCGACTTGGAAGCAATGGGATACTACAGAACTGGTGAAAGAAGCGGGTCTTCCTCCTATTTTGATCACGCAAGGAATGGCAGACGATTTCTATCCAGAGCAGTTGAATGAGAAGCCGTTCCTAGAAAATGCGAAGCAGCATAACCAGGCAGTGGAGTATAACCAAG
Organism: Sporosarcina ureae; assembly: GCF_002101375.1. GTDB lineage: Bacteria > Bacillota > Bacilli > Bacillales_A > Planococcaceae > Sporosarcina > Sporosarcina ureae_B. The sequence continues at coordinate 1,853,736 of NZ_CP015207.1, forward strand.
TAGAAGGCTATGACCACAGCTACTTCTTCATCTCCTCATTCTTGGAAGAACACTTTGACTTTCATATGAAGAACTTGGAGTAAACTATTTATAAATAGAGTGTCGTAATAGTGTATTGTTTGGGATTTGCGCTACAGAGGGGACGCTTTCCTGAGGGCGTGGCTTGATCCGCTTCCCTCACTTCGTTCAGTCCAGGGTCTCAAGTCACACGCTGATCCTCCAGGAGTCGCCCCTCTTTCGCTCCAATCCTACTCAAAAAACTGAAAACTTTACTTTTTCAATTTTAAATTCAAGATCAATTCTAGATAACTTTTCAACTTACTATATCCAAAGAAATATGCCAGTTGATCGTAAGCTGAAGGTGGCGACTCGGGAAGGATCAGGCCGACAGGTGAGACAACTAAAGGAGCGTCACGACTAGTTGGCTCACCGCGGGCCTTCAAACGCGCCCCTTGCAGCGTCAATTATCTAGGCCTCCCCCTTCACAAGTTAAAACATCCACATTGCCACGCAGTGTGGATGTTTTTGTTTTTAAGGGTATATGAATTAAGATAGAAGAACGAACTTATAAATACCTTACATAGGAGGGATAGCTACAATGGATCTTAAGAAAATGCTAGCCGATGAACGTGTGAAACCATATCTTATGAAAGCCCGTTACGGTATAGAAAAAGAAGGACAGCGCGTAGATCTCGATGGGCACTTGGCAACGACCTGCCACCCCGCGAATATCGGAATGGGAGACGAGCATCCGTATATTCAACGCGACTTCTCTGAAACTCAAATGGAATTGATCACGCCTGTCCTGAACACACTGGACGAATTATTTGATTACCTATCAGGCATTCATGACGTTGCCTATCGTTCGATGGGCAAGAATGAAATGCTCTGGCCGTTAAGTATGCCCCCTGCCCTTCCTAAAAAAGAAGAAGATATCATGATTGCAAAGCTGAACAATTTTGAAAATGTTCTCTATCGTCGTTCACTTGCCAATTCATACGGTCGTCGCAAACAAATGATTTGTGGTATTCATTTCAATTTTGAATTCAGAGACGAACTGCTCCGTATGTTATTTGATTTACAATCAGACTTCGATGATTATCAGCAATTCAAAACAGATATTTATTTGAAACTGACTAGAAACTATTTGTACTATCGCTGGCTCGTCACGTATTTCTACGGTGCGTCCCCTAGAAGTGAAGAAAACTTCTATGGATGCGACGACCAACCCGACGAACCAGTTAGAAGTATTCGAAGCAGCCGATTCGGCTATACGAACCATGATGATGTAAATGTGTCGTTTAGCACGATTCAGAAATACATTTCGGATTTATCTTCCGTAGTTAATAGAGGTTTGCTGGTAGAAGAAAAAGAGTTCTATACAGCTATGCGTTTACGTGGCAGTGATCGGGTGGCAGACTTCGAGCATACTGGTGTGCGTTATGTAGAGTTACGGAATATCGACTTAAACCCGTTTGAAACGAATGGCATTAGCTATGAGCAAGCGGAATTTCTGCATGTATTCCTGCTTTATCTTCTACAAAAAGAAGAAGATCCGGAGAGTGACGAATGGGGTAATGCGGGTGATGCTCGCAATGATGTTGTCGCACTTGAGCATCCACTAGCACATACTCAGTTTGAAGACGAAGCACATGAACTGGTGGATGAAATGGAACAGTTATCAAAAGATCTGGACTTCCCAGTTTCCGAATCATTATTTGTGAATCTGCGAGAGATGCTTGCTGATCCTTCCAAAACCTTGGCGGGAAGACTTTATTCAGAGAGTGAAAAGACGAGTCAAAGCCAGGTGGCGACAGAAATTGCGAGGGAAACCTATACTCAGCTGTGGGAAAAGCCATATGAATTGACAGGCTTTACGGATATGGAGCTATCCACGCAGATTATGATGTACGATGCGATTCAGAAAGGCATCAAGGTAGAAGTTTTGGACCGCCAAGATCAATTCTTGAAGTTGAAACTGCATGACCATATAGAATATGTCAAGAACGGTAACATGACGAGTAAGGATACGTATGTATCTACTTTGATTATGGAAAACAAAACGGTTACCAAGAAAATCCTTCATCAAGAAGGTTATCGCGTTCCAGGTGGAGACGAATTCAGTAATAGTGAAGAAGCTTTACGCGCCTATGAGATGTTTGCTAAGACACCATTTGTTGTGAAGCCAAAAACGACGAACTACGGGATCGGCATATCCATCTTCAAAGACGGCGCAAGTTATGAGGATTACGAGAAAGCGATCAGTCTAGCATTCGACGAAGATTCGTCTGTATTGGTAGAAGAGTTCCTTGAGGGCACAGAGTACCGTTTCTTCGTGTTACACGATAAAGTTCTCGCTGTCATGCTACGCGTGCCTGCAAACGTCACAGGAGACGGTACACACACAATTAAGGAACTTGTTGAAGAAAAGAACCGTGATCCACTAAGAGGCACAGACCACCGTACACCATTGGAACTTATTCAACTCGGAGAACTAGAGGTTCTTATGCTGAAAGGTCAAGGTTATCAACTGAATTCTATTCCTGAAGACGGGGAGATCGTCTACTTGCGTGAGAACTCCAACGTCAGTACTGGTGGAGATTCGATTGATGTAACCGATCAAGTTTCCGAGGATTATAAGAAGATTGCAGTAGATGCAGTAGCCGCTCTCGGAGCAAAAATTAGCGGTATCGATTTGATTATTGAAGATCTCGATGTTCCGGCAGCCAATCCAGGCGCGTATGGCATCATCGAAGCGAACTTTAACCCTTCGATGTATATGCATATTTACCCTTATAAAGGCAAAACACGACGAGTGACAACCGATATTTTGCATTACTTATTCCCGGAACTGTTATAAAATATTTTTGACTTGTCGAATGAAAATATTCGTATAGTAACTATATATGAATAATAAAAGCTGTAGTTGAACTACTAAAACGGGCCTATCCAATTGATCTGGATAGGCCCGTTCATGTTTTATCAAGTGAATAAATAGATTAAAATGGATTCGTAGCTATAAAACTGGCTGTTTTTACATACACACGTCGATTTAACTTCAATTGATTTACAATCACTTCAGCAATGTCTTCTGATTGAATCAATTTAGAGTCATCGTTTTCTTTAATCAAATTTAAATCTAGTGCCAAATCTGTTGCTACAGTACTTGGTGTCAGAGCCGAAACACGAATATTATTTCGTCGTACTTCTTGTGCCAATGATTCCGTAAAGCCTATTACCGCAAATTTGGATGCACTGTATGCACTGGAAGTAGCCGCTCCATTTAGACCATTTGTCGATGAAATATTAATGATGTCGCCCGCATTTTTTTCAATTAACTGCGGTAATACAGTACGTGTAACATAATACGTGCCCATCAGATTTACATCTACTATGTTCTTCCATTCCTCCGGATCCATCTCCAAGACAGTACCGAATGTGGCAATGCCCGCATTGTTTATTAAAATATCGGCAGTTCCTAAATCAGTAGTTAATGATGCAATGGCTTCTTCAACTTGCTCTTTAGATGAAACATCAGCTGTTGCATAAGCGACTTTCACACCGTGACTTTCAATTTCTGCAGCCACTTCTTTTAAAACAGACTCTGTTCTTGCGAGTAATCCAATATGGACTCCCTCTTTTGCTAAGTGAAGTGCCGTCGCTTTGCCTATTCCTCGTGCTGCACCAGTCACAAAAGCTACTTTTCCAGTTAATGTTTGTGCCATTTTAAAGACCCCTTTCAAGCGTCAAATACTTTCTCTTTTAGTATAACTGGTGAAAAGATCCTTGGCATGAATGGATGCTTGTATAGCTAGTTTGTAAAGTTAACTACTGTCCTATCCATAGTTCCTTTAGTCATTTTTAATGAACGCTGATTATTAACTATAAACCTTATTTACTTATGATAAGGCTCACCCTTAATAATCCGAAACCCACGATAAATTTGCTCCACCAACACCAACTTCATCAACTGATGTGGAAACGTCATCTTGGAAAAGGACAACTTCTCATTCGATCGTTGTAATACACTACTATGTAAGCCGAGTGAACCACCAATCACAAAGACAATCTTGCTTTTACCATAGGTCATCAATGAATCGATACTGGCTGCGAATTCTTCAGAAGTTTTCATTTTCCCGTCGATTGCTAGTGCAATAACATGCGCGTCTGGTGCAATTTTCGCCAGAATTCGATCAGCTTCTTTCTTTTTAACGATTTCCATGTCGGCTTCGCTTAGTGTTTCAGGTGCTTTTTCATCCGCCACTTCGATTAATTGCATTTTTGCATAGCTATTCAGACGTTTCGTATACTCTTCTATTCCTTGTTTCAAATACTTTTCTTTTAACTTACCCACGGTCACAATTGATATATTCACAGCTTATCCACTCACCTTCCAAAAGTTATACACAATACTTATGCACATATCCACAACCCTATCTACATATTGTGTCCGATTATTTGTTCTGCACTACATGTAAATCTTACTGATTATTGTATCACATCAATGTGGATAACTTTTCATTCGTTTTTCATTTTGAATAGAATTATTTATTTACCATAAAAAATGAAAATGCCTCAACCTATTGACCTGTAAGGGTTTAACACTTGTCACTTTGTTGTTACTTATTATTTTCCTAACATTTTATTTTACACAATATTATACACATTATTTAGATTTTATCCACAATTGGATAACTTCATAAAAAAATCAGGCATCGTAGCGCATTATCGCTAGATGCCTGATGTGGACAGGAAGTTATTCACTATGTGGACAATGTACATTCTATTAGAATGTATTTCCGTCTTTCAAAACCATCTCCAAGTCCAGTTTCTTTCCATCTCGATAGACTGTAATTTTCAATGGATCGCCAATTTCTTTTTTATTATACAAATACTTACGTAGACTGACCATATCCGTCACTTTCTCATCATCCAACTGAACGATTGTATCATACTTCTTCATGCCTGCTTCTATTGCAGATGAATTCGGTATGACGTCCGTTACGACAACACCTTCCGTTACTTCTTCAGGCAATTTTAATGTCTGTTGCTGTTGCTGAATGGGTATTTGTCGAAGATCAAGTAACGATACGCCCATTGTCGGACGATTTACTTGTCCTGTTTCTTCTAAGTGTTCAATAATAGGTAATGCAATATTGATTGGAATAGCCAATCCAATACCCTCTACTGTCGCTTCAGAAATCTTCATGGAGTTGATTCCGATCAATTGGCCGGCCATGTTGATTAAAGCACCACCGGAGTTTCCCGGGTTGATCGCTGCATCTGTCTGCAAGACGTCGGCCTGCCAATCGACATTTCCATCTTTGTTTAAATCCATTGGAATAGAGCGGTCTTTACCTGAAATTACACCCACTGTAACAGATCCCGCAAAGCCAAGTCCTAATGGATTACCGATGGCAATAACCGATTCCCCACGTTTTAACGCATCTGAATCACCGAATTCTACCACTGTATCGACGTGTTCTGCATCAATTTCAACTACAGCCAGGTCTGTCCAAAGATCACTGCCGATTAACTTTCCTTCAACCTTTGTACCATCATCAAAACTAACTTCGAGTTGTTCGGAATTCTCTACGACGTGGTGGTTGGTGACGATATATGCTTTATCGCCTTCTTTTTTATACAAGACACCTGAGCCCGAGCCGGCTTCTTGTGTAGATGTTGTGGAAGACCAGAAGTCTTGGACTGTTTGGATATTTGTAATACCCACGACGGCATTTGCGACGTTACCTACCACATCGGTAATTTCGCTTGAGATGTCCATTGATACTTGTGCATGTTCCGAGTTGGTTTTATCTTCCGTTTGTTTAGAGGTTGTAACATCGTTAGTACTTGATGAGCCAGTCGTGTACATCGTGACTAAAAATACAATAATGCCACCCAATAGTGCACCAAGTAAGCCTGGCCAAAAACTACTTCTACGTTTTGGATTGCGTTTCGGTTCTACCGGTGGAATTGGTTGTTGCCATTCCATTTCTTCTTTTCTTTCCTCTCTTCTTTCCTCATCCATTCGCATTTCCTCCTTATTAGTAAGTATTCCTACATGTACTGTACCCCAATAACTCTTTGAAAATGCAAAAAGCCTCACTAATTTAGCAAGGCTTTTCGCATTTACTTTAGACTAGCACAAGCTCTGTAGATTCTAATGCATCCGTATCATGCAAGTGAACAAATTCCCCTGCACGAATGCCGCAGTCTTCAAGTGTCTGTGCTACGCTCATGCGCGCCAAGTCTTTCATATTGTTATCTAAGCTAAGATGGGCTAAATAAATATGCGCTTCTTTTTGAGCTACTACTTCACTCATTGCGACAGCTGCATCTTCATTTGATACGTGGCCCACGTCACTTAATATACGACGTTTAATGGACCATGGATAGCGACCCATCTGCAGCATGCTGACGTCGTGATTACTTTCGAATACAAAGCTGTCAGCTCCTTGAATATGACCTTTCATACGGTCACTTACGTAGCCCGTATCGGTAATAATCGCCAGTTTACGGTCACCTTCATTAAACGTATAGAACATTGGGTCTGCTGCGTCATGGGATACAGCAAATGACTGGATATCCAGTGAACCAAATGTTTTCACCGTTTCCATGTCGAAGTGGAAACGCTGATCAACGGGAATCTCTCCTACCAGTCCGTCCATCGCTTGCCAAGTTTTAGCATTGGCATAGATAGGTGTTTTATATTTTCGGGCAAGTACGCCGATCCCTTTTATATGATCACTGTGTTCATGTGTGACGAAAATGCCGTCAATTTGTTTCATCGAGCGATTGATCGATCCGAGCAAACCTTCAATTTTCTTACCGCTCATGCCGGCATCTACGAGAAAAGCATGCTCATCTGTCTCTATATATAGCGAGTTGCCTGTACTACCACTCGCCAAAATGCTAAATCGCATGTGGAAAACTCCTATTCTATTGGTTCTTCTACTATATCCGATTGGAACTCGATGACTTTTCCTTCAATCGCATTGATGAAGTAATGTTCTATCGTCCCATCTTTCAATTTTACCTGAACATTCCACGTCGGTGCAAATACTTGAGTTTCTGTCAGCTGAACGAGTGTCGAATAACCTGATTTGACTTGCATAACAGTGGAATCCGGTTTCAGATAGCCACGTGTAACGAGTGAGGAGACCGCATCGTTTTGCGACAGTAAATCTTTTTTATGATTAAAGCTTAAGAATTCGTCAAGCATACTTTGTTCGTAATGAGTAACTTTTCCATCCTTGTCCCAATGCATGACGAGCATGGCATTCGGGCTGTGGAAAATTGTTTCATTCTTCACCCGTTGAAAGAATACGGCGTTCTGTTCTTCTTCATCCACATCCCAAAGCACGTAATCTTCGCCATTTAGCACATATTTCTTTAAGAACTCGTCAAAGTCATATCCATCTTCCCCCTCAATCACTTTTACAGGCTTTTTCATTTGGGATAGTAATCGTGATTTTTCGACTAGGACGAATGATTGGTTACTTAACTTTTCTAATTTTTCATTAGTAAAGGTGGCAATATGAGCTGATAAATACGAAACGTCTTTTTTAGTGAAAGGGATGGGGTCATACGTAATATTTTCAAGCGCCAACGTTTCTTCGATGGATGTTTTCCCGATAATCTGCATATTTCCGACACTCATTTGCCTGTCTAAATAGAGCCCATACAAGAAGACATTTAGAATTGAAAAGACGATAATGAAGATCGTCTTGGTTCTATTCCAATCCACTCATGCCACCTCCTTGCGGTTCTTTCGGAGCGAAGCGTAACCAGTTATCTTTGATAAGGTAATACCAGCAAGGTTGCAAAATAATTAATTTGCGTTCTACATCATGGATCATATAATAACCGGGAGTGATTTCCTCTATCAAATCGAAGTCTAGCTCTTCTGATTCACGTAAAGACTCTGCCACTTCCACTCCTGAAGGTAGCTTCTCTTGTACCGGTTCGATGTTCACGTCTAATGTGTAATATGGACGTATATATTTGAATACACGCGTATCTCCCCATGTCTCCTTAATTTCACTCATATTCGGTTGATCACTAAAGACTGGCAAACCACCGACATATAGCTGGAACCGGACATAACGGGAATACGGATTCATATAGGCGTAGCGAAACTCATCCGTCCAGCCGCCATGTTCATTGACGAAGTCAATAGAATTCAACAGCAATTCTGAAGGCAATGCGAACTCAAAACTTTCCTCTGTAGGCATGACATAATTTAAAAATTTGTTCTCGGTATCGACAGTCATAAAAGCATGATCGTCTCCATATTCCTCATGCGTCGCATCTATTTGACTACGTCGTACAGCATTCGGGTCACTGAACAAGGCATCACGGAAACGTATTGGGTTGATTTCTTCCTGATAATACGTATTACGCATAATAGTTATAGGATCTTTTGGTACGGCAAGAACTGGTGCATTGTCGCGATCGATTTCCACATATTCTTCAAACGATTGACCAACATCCACTACATTGCGTAGAAAACTTGTTTTATTCGGTAACGTCACCTGCATCTGGTAATGTAAGCCGCTCATTTCACTCAGTAAATGAACAACTGGTGCTTGCGTGGATTGACTCCAGTCTATGACTAGACGATTAAAGGTAGCTTCCGGAATATTCACCTCATCGATTAATAATACATTGTCATAGACTAGCATAGGTACTTCTCCCGTAAAGTAGAACGACATTTGGCTTGGTTGACGCAAGATCTGTGCAATATCAAACTTTTTCTTATCTTGGCTTACTAGCTGTAGATCAGATAAATTCCATGTATTCATTTCTGTCAGGATTTTGTCTATTTTTTCGGTATCTGTAGAGCCTAGTACGTGGTCTTTTAAATTAGTAATTATTTTATACGGTTTAATAATTTCATCTATTGTTTTCTTCTCAGAAATGGATATATCGACAGTCTGTAGCTGTTCCAGTGGTTCATAATTGGGTGAATAATTCCAGACCTCAAAGGTGAATAAGACACTCAACGAAACGAGCAACAACAATACGACGGATTTGATTATTTCAATGTATTTCAATCCCACTCACCGTCCTCTTGTTGTTCAAATGGTAGCTTGAAGAATATTGTCGTTCCTTTTCCTTCTTCACTCTGCGCCCAAATATCTCCTTTATGTGCCACAATCATTTCCTTAGCAATTGCAAGACCAAGACCGGTTCCGCCGAGTGCACGGGAACGGGCTCTATCTGCACGATAGAAACGGTCGAAAATTCGATTGACGTTGGATTTAGGTATACCCATTCCATCATCTGAAATCATCACTTTAATATAATCACCTGAAACCGTTACACCGAAGCGGACTTCTCCACCATCTGGCGAATACTTCAAAGCATTGGAAATGATGTTGTCTAATACTTGCGTTAGTTTGTCGGTATCGATTTCCACGAATAGACTGCTTGAATACAAGTTCCGTGTGAAGCGTACATTTTGCGACTTGGAGAATTCAAAGCGCTCAATAACGGCATTGAAGAATCGGTTAAATTCCACCCATTCTTTATTCAATTCATATTCTTTACTGTCCATGCGTGACAGTTTCAGTAAGTCATTCACAAGACGAATCATTCGCTCGGTTTCATTTTGCGTAACATGTAAGAAGTTCGGAGCGATTTCCTCATTACGCCAAGCTCCTTCTGCCAAGGCATCAAGATAACTGCGCATTGTAGTGAGTGGTGTACGCAGTTCATGCGAAACATTTGACACGAACTCACGACGTTCCATATCAATCTTTTCTTGCTCGGTGTTATCATGCAATACGACAATCAAACCATTTACGAACCCTGTCTCACGCTGGGTAACAGAAATTGTCGCTCGTAAAATATATGCTTGATCTTCCGTACTGAAATCTAGTGGAATCGATTCCTTCATCTGGATCAATTCTTCAAACGTATATGCATCATCTATACCAAGAATATTGGCGATAGGGCGATTAATGACAAGATCATTCGTTACGCCAAGCATCTGTAGAGCGGAGTCGTTAATTAGGCTAACTCGTCCTTTACGGTCGGTCGAAATAACACCGTCCGTCATATTTTCCAGAACCGAGGCTAACTTTCGTCTTTCGCTCTCAGTGGTGGACTGAGATTCTTGCAGCTGGTTGGTTAAGTGATTGAATGCGATGGCTAGCTGGCCCATCTCATCCGATCCATACACTTTAACCTTTCGGGTGAAGTTCCCTTTCGCCATTGCCCGTGCTTGTCTCCGCATGTCTGATATTGGTCGGGTAAATGCTCTAGCAATGAAAATCCCGACTAGTATTGTAATGGTTAGTGAGACCGCCGCCGCCCCCGCCAATATCCTATTGATTTCTTCAATTTGTTGAAAAACGGATTCAATATTGGCTTCTACATAAAGCGACCCTACAACTTCATTGCCATTGAAGATCGGCTTGGCCAAGGAAAGCACGCGATTATGCGATTGCGGATCCATCATCACGACATCTTTCATCGTCTCCGATGTAATTGACTTTCGCACATTATCATTAGTCGAATGTTGGCCTACCCTCATCTGATTGTCAAATGAAGATGTCGCCAGAATACGATATTTTGGATTTATAACTTGTACTTCAATAATGTCATCTGATGTGAATTCGACCAAGACATTTTTTAAGCTTTGTTCTAATGTGGGGTCATTGTCTTTTCGTTTTTTTGTAATTTCTTCCCGCACACTGAACTCGACTAAATTCATCCGGTCTACAATAGAATTTGTAAAGTTATCTTTTAGTGTTTGTTCCAGTTCACGGGCAAAATATAGCCCGATAATCTGCATGGACACAAGGATAAGCAGAACATATATCAAGACAAATTTGACTTGAATCGATCGAAAAAAACCTACCTTATGCATAATGGCTTACTCCTGTTCCGGATCGCGCAAGTAATAGCCTACCCCACGTCTTGTGACGATCCAGCTCGGATGGCTCGGCGTATCTTCAATCTTTTCACGAAGACGTCGAATCGTTACATCGACTGTCCGTACATCTCCGAAATAATCATAACCCCATACAGTTTGCAATAGGTGCTCACGCGTCATCACCTGCCCGATATGTTTTGCTAAATAGTACAATAATTCAAATTCACGATGTGTTAATTCGATTGTTACTCCACGCTTTTGAACATAGTATGCATCAGGTTGGATGACAAGTTGACCTACTGTAATATCGTTCGTCTCTTCTTCCTGATCTTCCGCTATAGTTCTTGCATGACGACGCAAGTTGGCTTTGACCCGGGCAATTAATTCTCTTGTGCCAAATGGCTTAGTGACATAATCATCTGCACCTAGTTCAAGCCCTAAGACTTTATCGATTTCAGAGTCTTTAGCCGTCAGCATGATGATGGGAAAATCATGCTTTTTTCGTACTTCTCTACAGACTTCCATGCCGTCGCGTTTAGGAAGCATGATATCTAGAAGCATAAGATCAGGCTGGATTTCTTCCACTCGGTTGATAGCATCTTCACCGTCATATGCGCAAAAGACGTTGAAGCCCTCCTTTTTCAAATTAAATTCTATGATGTCTGCGATGGGTTTCTCATCGTCTACAATAAATATAGTTTTATTTTGCATGACTTGTTCCTTTCTCACCATAATTGGCGATCGAATTTTTAAGCTACATACTGGTCTTACGACTAAATTAAGCAATATACACTCATGTAGCATCTCGAATACTTATCTATCTTTTCTATAGTTACAACCTTATTCTCAAGCTGAAATATATCATTCCATATCCTTTAACTCTATCACGATTTGTGCAAAATCGCACTTTTTCAAGCGGGGGTAGCTTGCTTGGAACGCGAAAAAACAGCGCGTCCTTTTCTATGGTCGTAGAAGAAGGGCGCGCTGTTTTATTCGTAAGATGGAGGGGATTCATGCTGACTCCAGTCGATATTGAGGAATTTGTTGTATTCCTTTGCAAATGCCAACGTTACGGTACCAGTTGGACCATTACGTTGCTTGGCAATAATGATTTCAATCATGTTTTGCATTTCAGTTTCTTTATCGTAGTAATCTTCTCGGTAAAGGAAAGAGACGATATCGGCATCTTGCTCAATACTCCCTGACTCTCGAAGATCGGACATCATAGGACGTTTATCTTGGCGTTGCTCTACACCCCGTGATAGCTGTGATAGTGCAACGACCGGGATTTTCAGTTCACGTGCTAAAGCTTTTAATGAACGGGAGATCTCAGATACTTCTTGTTGACGATTGTCGCTACCCCGGCCGCTTCCCATGATCAGCTGCATGTAGTCAATCATCACCATACCGAGACCGTGTTCTTGTTGTAGACGTCTACATTTTGAACGGATTTCATTGACTCGAAGACCTGGACTGTCATCAATGAAAATACCCGCATTTGATAACGTCCCCATAGCCATTGTCAGCTTGCGCCAATCGTCGGCTTCAAGGGTACCTGTACGCAGTACTTGCGCGTCAATATTTCCTTCTGCACATAACATACGCATGACCAGCTGTTCAGCACCCATCTCGAGACTGAAGATCGCGACGTTTTCTCCTGCCTTCGTCGCCACGTTTTGCGCTACGTTCAGCGCAAACGCGGTCTTACCAACAGATGGACGAGCCGCCACAATAATCAAGTCATTACGTTGGAAGCCTGCAGTAATCTTATCCAAGTCACGGAAACCAGTTGGAATACCTGTTACATCACCTTTACGTGTATGCAGTAATTCAATATTGTCATACGTCTCCACTAATACATCTTTGATATGACGGAAGTCACCAGCGTTTTTCCGATTGGATACTTCCATCATTTTCTTCTCAGCTTCGCCAAGTAATGCCTCTACTTCATCTTCCCGTGTATACCCATCTTCTACAATGTCAGTGGCAACGCGGATCAATCTGCGCAGTAAAGCTTTTTCATCTACGATATTCGCATAATAGACAATGTTTGCAGCAGTCGGAACCGCGTTAGCAAGCTCTGTGATATATGAAATACCCCCGACGTCTTCAAGTTCGTTTTTTACTTTGAGCTCTTCGGCGATTGTCACCAAATCGACTGGCTGACCTCTGTCATTTAGTACAAGCATAGTTTCGAAAATCTTTTTATGTGCAATTCGATAGAAATCTTCCGGTAACAATATTTCAGACGCGGTAATCAGTGCTTGTGGTTCTAAAAATATCGCGCCAAGGACCGACTGCTCTGCTTCGTTGTTATGCGGAGGTGTGCGCTCGATCATCTGGTTCAAGCTATTATCTCCTTATCATTCTTCTGTAACATGCACTTTAAGTGTAGCTGTTACATCAGGGTGTAATTTGATCGGAACATTTGTAAAACCAAGTGCACGAATTGGCTCAGGTAATTCCATCTTGCGGCGGTCTACTTTAATTTTATTTTGCTTTTCCAACGCTTGTCCGATTTGCTTGGACGTAATAGAACCAAATAGACGACCGTCTTCGCCAGTTTTCGCCTGTAGCTCTACAGTCAATTTTTCGACTTGCTCTTTTAATTCTTTAGCTTCTGCCAATTCTGCAGCCGCATCTTTCTTCTGGCGTTCCTTCTGTCCTTGCAACTTACTTAAATTACCTGGAGTCGCTTCAACTGCTACATTATTTTTCAATAAAAAGTTTTGTGCATATCCTGTTGAAACCTCTTTCACTTCACCTTTTTTACCTTTTCCTTTAACGTCCTTTAAAAAAATAACTTTCATCATTCATTTCCCCTTTCTCCATATTGATCTAGTACATCTTTTAACATAGTTATTGCTTCATCCATCGTGTCTACACTTAACTGGCAAGCAGAATTTGTTAAATGACCACCGCCACCCAACTCTTCCATGACGACTTGAACATTTAATTCACCCAATGAACGCGCGCTAATACCAATTCTTCCATCATCACGCTTTGCGACAACGAATGAAGCGGAAATACCTTGCATCGTCAGTAGGATATCAGCTGTCTGCGCGATCAGCACGGAGCTGTGCACGACTTCATCCTGCCCTTTTGCAATAGCAATTTCTCCATTGCCTACAAATTCTACAGTCTCAATTAGTTTTGATCGTTCGATATATGTCTCAATATCTTCTTTCAATAAACGCTGTACTAGCACGGTATCGGCACCATTCGTCCGCAAGTAGGAGGCGGCTTCAAATGTTCGAGAACCTGTCCTAAGTGTAAAGCTTTTTGTATCGACTACAATACCTGCTAACATCACTGTCGATTCCAGCATCGTCAACTTTTCGTTCTTCGGCTGATACTCCAGCAATTCCGTTACAAGTTCCGCCGTCGAAGATGCATAAGGCTCCATATAAACGAGCACAGTGTTATTAATAAACTCTTCTCCACGTCGATGATGGTCAATTAATACAACCTTCTGTGCCTTGTCCAGCACGCGTTCATCAATAACCATACTGGGCTTATGCGTATCGACAATAACGACCAATGAACGCTCTGTCATCAATTCCAATGCCTCTTCAGGCATCAACATGTGATCATGTAATTCTTCATCTTGCTGCACTTCATCCATTAAACGGCCGACACTAGTATCAAGCTGATCGAAATTAACGATGACATAACCTTCGACACCATTCATTTTTGCCATCTTACGTACACCAATCGATGCTCCAATCGCATCCATGTCAGGCATTTTGTGGCCCATGACGAACACGCGGTCACTGTCTTGGATTAAATCACGTAGTGCATGTGAAATCACTCTTGCACGCACGCGTGTACGCTTTTCAACAGGATTTGTCTTACCGCCATAGAATTTCAGCTTCCCATCATGATGTTTGATCGCTACTTGGTCACCACCACGCCCGAGAACTAAATCCAAACTCGACTGTGCTAGCTCACCAAGCTCTGTAAGCGACGTAGTACCCGTCCCTACCCCAATACTCAATGTAAGTGATACGCTGTGTTTAGACGTGTTCTCACGAATTGTATCGAGCAATGCAAACTTAGTCTTCTCCAACAATTCTAATGTACCTTCATTGAAAACAGCCAGGAAGCGCTCAGAAGAAATTCGTTTTACGAAGATCCCGTATTCATCTGCCCATTGATTGACCAATGAGGTAATAAGGGAGTTCATCTGGCTTCGCGTCTGGTCGTCCATTGTCTGTGACAGTTCATCATAGTTATCAACTAACAAAATCCCAATCGCTGTTCGGTCGGAATAGTAAAGAGATTGCATCTTCATACGTTCTGTTACGTCAAATAGATAGATCAGTTTCTCTTCCGGTTTGTAATACACACGGTACGAGCGATCATTCAATACGATAACATCCTGATCACTGTCTTCTCTGATCACTTGCCGGAACGCTTCATTCATATCGTAAAGTTGCGATCCAATCCAAGTCTTATCAGGATAAATGGAGGTTATAAATGGATTGACCCATTCGATTAATTGCTTATCATTTAGCAAGATAATCCCAATTGGCAACTCCAACAATGCTTCTTCTCCTACCCTTTTCATGCGATAGGATAACGTTTCAATATATTTCTCTGTCTCCAGGTAGTTATCATTCTCTACTTTCCAAGCAATACCCAGTGCAAGCGCATAAGCGATAGCGAAAAACAGTCCAACCCAAAAGTTCAATAGCATTAGTAGGACGGAACCTACCGCTCCAAGTAAAGACAAGAATGCTAACGGAATTCGTATCCCACGTTTTTTATAAAATAAATTCACTATCTCATCTCCTACGCTCTCTTATCTTTATCTATCCATGTACGAATGTTAATGGCGATATCCAAAACACCCAACATTACAGTGAAGGGACTGAGGAACATGGCGAATAATGTAGCCAGCACGTTGACGATCATTGGAAGCTTCATCTTGCGCAACGCATAGTAAATCAACGCCAAACCTTGTAAGAAGAATAAGAATCTAAAGATGAGAATGGCATTTGCCTCCAGTAGATAAAACGTCGTTCCTTGTTCAGGCTGTGACAAAATAGAAATCAACAGCAATACTAGATAAACTAATACCGTTGCAAATGGAAGACGCATACTAAGGAAAGAAGCAAATTTAGGTACTTCAAAACGCAAACGTGTTGCAACCGCTAAAATTGGCATGACAAACAGATAGGCTATTACAAAAACAGACAAGATGAACAATGAAGGCACAATAGTTTGGTAATATGTAAATGCCTCAGCCACGATTCGTTCTATATCTCTTGTTGAATTTCCCATTCCCGACATAATCACAAGCGCTTCTTGCTGAATAGCTGAAAATTGTTGCATCAACTGTTCAATCGGATTGATTTTCATGAACCACACAGTACCAAGATACAATAAACTCAATGAAATGAGCAATGTGATTCCTGTTGCCATATATACATAAAGTTTCGTCTTGCCCGTTCGCACGGTGTCTCCGATAACGAATCCAACTGCACTCAATACAATCGCTGCTGGAATGGAAAGCAAACCGCCAATCAATAATGTAATAAGCCATGTACACATCGCCACCATTAGTGTTGAGGTCCGGCCATAGCGCAAACGATAAATCGTAATGGGCAATGGAACGAGCAATATTGTCAATAAGCCGAGTAATGGTACGTATAAAGTCATTGCCAGTAATATGGCGAAAAGTGCTACCATCATCGCACCGTACGTAATTCTACTTGCTTGATCTTGCATATCTACGCCCCAATTCATTCACTACTTCTTTTACCACCTATCAATAATTAAAGGACAAGGTGTTGCATCCCTTAATTCATATAAAGCTACAATCATCCTTCTAATTGTATCACGATTCGACGTGAAATCAAAAATACAGGCAGTCGCAGTTTCCACTAAAATGGATGCGCAATGAAATTTTTGGGTATAAAATTTTCAAAACAAAAAAACCGCCACTGACTGAATAATTCAGTCAGTGGCGGTTTATATATTACCGCTCTTCAGATACGAACGGAAGTAGTGCCATGATGCGTGCACGTTTGATTGCAACCGTCAATTTACGTTGGTATTTAGCGCTTGTACCAGTAACTCGACGAGGCAACATCTTTCCGCGCTCAGAGATAAACTTCTTCAACAAATCTACATCTTTATAGTCGATGTGAGTAATGTGGTTAGAAGTAAAATAGCAAACCTTACGGCGTTTGCGACCTCCACGACGTGGTGCCATAATTGTTGTCCTCCTTCCTATTTACGTATCAAGTGAACCGTTCTATCAGAATGGCAAGTCGTCATCTGTTACTTCAATCGGACCGCCGCCTGGCTGGAATGGATCATTATCGACACGTGTCATATTTTGCTGATTCGGTTGGTAGGATTGCTGGTTATTGTATCCTTGATCTTGGGAAGGTGCGTTATAAGAAGGCGCTCCACCATAAGATGGTGTTTGCTGACGTTCTGTATTGCCACCTTTCGGCTCCAGGAATTGGGTACTATCCGCAACAACTTCTGTCGTGTAAACACGCTTACCGTCTTGACCTTCAAAGCTGCCCGTCTGTATACGACCATCCACTCCGGCAAGACTTCCTTTTCGTAAGTAATTCGCGATATTCTCAGCCTGTTTACGCCAAGCTACACATGTGATGAAATCCGCTTCCCGTTCTCCTTGGGCATTAGCGAACGCGCGGTTCACTGCCAGTGTAAAACGTGTTACAGCAATTCCAGTTTGTGTATACTTCAGCTCAGGATCTTTTGTTAATCGGCCAACTAAAACGACACGGTTTATCATTCAGAATCAAACCTCCCTCATCATAAATTTTTAAATTTTATATCAGATTACGCATCTACACGAATTGTCATATGACGAATGATACCTTCGTTGATGTTCGCTAGACGTGTAAATTCATCGATTGCTTCAGCACCAGCGTTAGCAGTTACTAATTGGTAGTAACCTTCACGTAAGTCGTCGATTTCGTAAGCAAGACGACGCTTGCCCCACTCTTTCGACTCGATGATTTCCGCTCCGTTTGAAGTTAGGACAGTATCAAAGCGTTCAATCAACGCTTTTTTCGCGTCCTCTTCAAGAGTTGGGCGCATAATGTACATAATTTCGTACTTTCTCATCAATAGTCACCTCCTTATGGACTTGGGCCCTACTTTTGCAAGTGGGCAAGGAGTAAGTAAATTTAATATTACTCACATCAGTACATACTATCACATCACAATTGGAATATCAACCTTCAATATACTATACTAAATGAATTAAGGAGTGATCTCGCATGGAAGAACAACGGCCTGTGATTATCGAGCTTAATTTACAGAAAATAGCGAAGCAAAGTCTTTGGCTCACTTTCCTACCGCTCATAGCACTTTTAATAATTCGTGGTCTGTTACAAGGTGAACTATCTCTGTCATTTTCGGTGTGGTATTTTGTCTATGCTTTGGTCGGGTATATTTTATTGATTGTTATACACGAGTTTTTCCATTTGCTCGGTTTCTGTATTTTTTGTAATGTACCGTGGAAGAACATGGCGTATGGCGTCAATTTGAAGATGGGAATTGCGTATGCTACCGCAGATCAGTTGATGGACAACAAAGGCATTCGCAAAGCGCTGTTACTGCCCTTTTGGATGACGGGTGTGTTACCTGCCATTATGGCATTGTATTTCAATGATGGCGTCCTGTTGCTGTTAAGTGCGATGCTGATTGGCGGAGCAGCTGGAGATTTTGCGATGTACAAGGAATTAAAGAAGTTTCCGGATGATGCAATGGTGAAGGATGATCCGGAGTTACCGAAGTTGTATGTATATCCCGTTAAATGAAATAGACAGGCCAACAGTCGGATAGGGGTCGGGATCCTTACTGTTACGCTTTGAATTTAGGCTTGTATTCTGCTCGGTATTTGAACTTGAACTCAAATGTGTTCAAAGACAACCATTATTCACACGTCATGATAGTAAGCGGTCTACCCCGTATCTCAGTAGTTCTTGAATTTAACCAACTTCAAACCAAAAAAGCTGATTCTCACATGGAGAATCAGCTTTTTGTATTATACGTTGAAACGGAACAGCATTACGTCGCCGTCTTTAACGACGTATTCTTTACCTTCCAAACGAACCTTGCCAGCTTCTTTCGCTGCTGCCATGGAACCGTGTTCGACCAAGTCGTCGTATGCTACGGTCTCTGCACGGATGAATCCGCGTTCAAAGTCTGTATGAATTACTCCAGCACACTGTGGTGCTTTCATGCCCTTGCGGAACGTCCACGCACGAACTTCTTGTACGCCCGCCGTGAAGTACGTAGCAAATCCAAGTAAGTTGTACGTTGCTTTAATCAATTGATCAAGACCGGATTCTTTGATGCCTAGCTCTTCAAGGAACATTTCCTTCTCGTCGTCCTCAAGTTCGGCCATCTCTTCCTCAATCTTCGCACAAACTACGATTACTTCTGCATTGTCCTTCTCTGCAAAGTCTCGAACCTGTTGTACGTAGGGATTATTGTCTGCATCTGCAATTTCATCCTCTGAAACGTTCGCTACATATAACATAGGTTTGATCGTTAATAAGTGCATGCCTTTTACGACTTGTAACTCATCATCCGTTAATTCAACGGAACGAGCTGCCATTGCATTTTCAAATGCATTACGTAATTTTAGTAGAATTGGCTCTTCTACCATTGCCTCTTTATCTTTTTGCTTCGCCATTTTGGAAACACGCGCCAAGCGCTTATCTACGCTTTCCATATCTGCTAAGATCAATTCCAAGTTAATAACTTCGATGTCATCGATTGGATTTACTTTCCCTGATACGTGTGTAATGTTTTCATCCACGAAACAACGCACGACCTGACAAATTGCATCTACTTCTCGAATATGTGAAAGGAACTTGTTGCCAAGACCTTCGCCTTTACTTGCACCTTCTACAATCCCTGCAATATCAGTAAATTCGAATGCAGTCGGAACTGTTTTTTTCGGTGTGACGAGCTCAGTCAACTTGTCCAAACGTTCATCTGGCACCTCAACTATTCCTACGTTTGGGTCAATCGTACAGAACGGATAGTTCGCCGCCTCTGCTCCTGCTTTTGTTATTGCATTAAATAAAGTTGATTTTCCCACGTTCGGAAGACCTACAATCCCAGCTGTTAACGCCATTATTCCCACACCTTTCTTATCTATCCAAAGCTTACATTATTCGTTAGTCAACCACTTCATTATAAGGACAATACGCTAGATTGTCCACGTGTTCTCAAGACTCGTTCTTCAGCAGAACCTTTTTCATCTTTTTAGCAAACTCATTACGCGGAATCATAACACTGTGCCCACAGCCTTCGCATTTAATTCGAATATCCGCGCCCATTCGGATGATTTTCCAAGCATTTGTTCCACAAGGATGTTGTTTTTTCATCTCTACCACATCATGCATGTTAAACACTTTGTCCGCCATTGTGTGAATCTCCTTCCCTCTGTTCTTCGCGTATCACCATTCTTGGATAAGGCATTTCAATTCCATTCAAATCCATGAATTTCTTTAAGTCCTGTCGAAGTTTACGACCTACGCCAAAATTAGCAACCGGTTCTGTTTCTGCGGCAATACGTAGTAAGATTCTTGACGGTTCCATACTTTGTACGCCCAATACCTCTGGTACACCGATAACTTCCGAATAACGTTCTCTTGGTAACTTTTTAAGGAATTCTTTGATTAATTCTTCCGCATGGTCAATATCCGTCTCATAGGATAATGCCAGATCAAGTAAGACCATGGAATTTGTGACGGAGTAATTGACAACTTCACCTATTTGTCCGTTAGGTATCGTATATAACTCGCCACCATACAACGCAATTTTCGTTGTGCGAAGCCCTATTTCCATGACGGTTCCTTCACCTGAATTAATGCGTACATAATCCCCGACCCCAAATTGATCTTCGAAAATGATGAAAAATCCGGAAATGACGTCCTTTACCAAGCTTTGGGCACCAAAACCGACGGCCAAACCAAGCACACCTGCACCTGCTAGAAGACCTTTTACGTCTATTCTGAACTCTGTCAAAATCGCTAGAATAGCAGAAAAATACACGATGTATTTCAATGCATTTTCCAAAAGTTTGACTATGGTATTTTCACGTCGTTCTGTTTTACGCATTGGACTTTTTAGCTTAATAGCGAAAAACCGGCGAATCAACACTTGACCAACTTTCACGATGATTCCCGCTACAACAATAATTAACATGATGCGAATAGCAAAATATCCAGTGCCAAGCCAAAAATCCGTATCAAATAGGGTATCTTTTACTTGTTGAATTGCTTTTTCTAGACCTTCTAGGTTTTCTTTCACTTCTTCTTTTGTAGTAGAAGTTGCAGTCATTGAAAGAAATCCTCCTTTCGTATAAACCTTTACCTCTGAGGATATACTGCACAGCAATACCTGCGCAGAATACATTTCAGCGTAAATACATCATAAAGGATTGGTGTCTCCCTATGCATACAGCTGAACCCTCTTCTTATCATTACCGTATTTCTAGTAAAGAAACCGGTGTCGTGTGGAAATTAAGTTCTTATTTCATGCAACATATCCCTTTTAAACAACAACCAATCATTTTTTATTGTATTGGAACCGATCGTTCTACTGGTGACTCTCTCGGTCCGTTGACAGGCTCCTATTTGTCAGAGCTAAGTCTATTCCCTTACACAGTAGTTGGTACATTACAAGACCCTTTGCACGCACTTAATCTACAACAACGCATTGAGCTCACGAAATCATTATATCCCGATGCTTTTGTAGTGGCAATTGATGCCTGCCTAAGTAAAAAGGACGCAGTTGGTGATTTATTGTTTCATAGCGGTCCAATTGCACCAGGGAAAGCTGTAGGTAAAGAACTTCCCTTAGTTGGAGATGTATCAGTCAAAGGAATCGTCAATGTCGGAGGTTTCATGGAGCAGGCTGTTTTACAAAGCACTCGTCTTCATCTGCCGTTTGAAATGAGTCGTATGATTGGCCGTGCTTTACAATTGGCACATCATCGTCAGCCATCAAAAAGCATATACAATCGTTACGATGATCGCAACTACCCCAATACCTGGGATAAAATTGGCTACTCGGATTTTCGTCAAGCCGATTAGATTTAATCCGATTGCCGCAATCATCAAACCACCTGTAGCTGTCATTTCAGAAATGAAAAACTGCATTAACTCATCTGGGACAAACCGACTGAGGACGGTAGCAAGAAAGGTTATACTTCCTTGATAAATCAATAGAGGAATGGCCGCAAATGCCACACCAATGCCTAATGTAGAACTAAAGATGATGGAAGTGAATCCATCTAATATTCCTTTCATTATTAAAACGTTGTGGTCATTACGGAGACCACTATCAATCGCCCCGATAATTGCCATAGAACCTACGCAAAAAAACAGCGTAGCCGTAACGAATCCTTGTGCGATTCCTTGTCCTTCTTTTTTAGCGGGTAACTTCTTTTCAATCCATCGCCCCAATTGGTTAACCTTTTGATCAAGGTCAATCCATTCGCCGATGATTGCGCCTATCACAATACTAAGAATGACAATGACTATTTGTGTCGTTTCGAATGTCATTTGTAAACCAATTGCTACTACGGCCATTCCTATTCCGTACATGATGGTTTCTTTCATGCGTTCGGGTATTCCATATAAAAACCTTCCAATTAATGTACCGATGATAATCGTAAATACATTAAACAGTGAACCAAACAATATCATGTAGTCACGTCCAAGTTCTTTTCAAGAATAAAACCTATTTTGCAATGAAAGCAAAATAGGTTTGTGTATCATCACTCAGCGTTCAATAATTCAAGAATACGTTCAAAATCCTCATCCGAATGAAACTCGATTTCGATTTTACCTTTTTTCTTCGTTTTCTTAATGGTTACATTTGTACCGAATTGTTCACGCAGTGTGTTTTCCTGTGCTTCAATAAATATATCTTTTTTCTTTTCCTTCTTTGTTTCACGTGGAACATCTTCATTTAAATGTTGAACTAATTTCTCCAATTGACGGACATTTAATCCTTCCGTCTTGGTCTTTTCCGCAATAGCTAAGATTTGTTCTTTTTTACGCAAACCGAGAAGTGTTCGGCCATGTCCCATTGAAAGTATTCCGTGGGAAATGTCTTTCAAAACTTTCTCCGGTAACGCGAGTAAACGAATATGGTTGGCAATATGTGGTCTACTCTTGCCTAACCTAAAGGCAAGTTGCTCTTGTGTGAGCTTTAGACTTTCCATTAGGTTTTGATATGCCTCTGCTACTTCAATTGGGGATAAGTCCTCACGCTGCAAGTTTTCGAGAATAGCCATTTCCATGGATTGTTCATCTGTTAAATCACGTACAACTGCTGGAATTTCTTTTTTGCCTGCTAATTCAGAAGCGCGGAATCTTCTTTCCCCTACAACGATTTCATACTGCGTACCTACACTTCGTACGATGATTGGTTGCAGAACGCCATGTTCCTTAATTGATTCGCTCAATTCATTCAAAGACACATCATTGAATTCTTTGCGCGGCTGATATGGATTGACTTTAATACTTTTTAGACGTAAAAGCTCTACCTTTTCTAATGTTTCACGAGGAAATAATGCATTAAGACCCTTACCTAGACCTTTACTCATTCTCCACCACTTCCTTTGCCAACTCTGAATACACTTCCGCACCTTTGGATCGTGGATCATATAATATAATCGGCTTACCATGACTCGGTGCTTCACTTAAACGAACGTTACGCGGAATGATTGTTGTATACACTTTATCTTGGAAGTATTTCTTTACTTCTTCAATAACTTGAATGCCTAAATTGGTCCGAGCGTCAAACATTGTCAATAATACCCCGTCAATATAAAGTGCCTCATTTAAATGTTTTTGAACCAAGCGGATCGTACTTAGCAATTGGCTAAGTCCTTCGAGCGCATAGTATTCACACTGTACAGGAATTATAATTGAATCCGAAGCCGTTAATGCGTTCAACGTTAAAAGACCAAGAGATGGAGGACAGTCGATAATGACATAATCATAGTCATCTTTAATGTCTTGAATTGCGTGTTTCATACGAACCTCACGGGATATCGTAGAAACTAGCTCTATTTCAGCACCCGCAAGCGAAATGGTAGCAGGAACAATTTCAAGATTTTCAATATCTGTTGGCAGAATAACGTCACGTACTGGCACATCATCAATTAACATATTATAAATACAGTCTTGTACATCACCTTTGTTAACACCGACTCCGCTCGTCGCATTTCCTTGTGGATCGGAATCAATTAAGAGCACTTTTTTGCCTAAATGGGCAAGGCATGCACTTAAGTTTACAGAAGTCGTCGTTTTTCCGACTCCGCCTTTTTGATTTGCTATAGCAATAATCTTACCCACTCTTGCACCTGCTTTCTTTCCTATTTCATTTGTCTTACTAGTATACCAAAGTTTTACTCGTGGCTTCCTATGTTTGAAGTTCCTGACAAAGAATATGTTCTATGTGGTCTATTTCAGTTTATCATCTTCACTGTATGAACTCTATTGATATATAAGAAAACCCTTGCTAGTAAATCAGCAAGAGTTTCCATTCGTCACTTTTTACATATTTTCACCGTAATCGTGTAGTATTCTTCAGAATCCACTTCCTCAGAGACTACTTCAATTCCACTCTTAGATATCAGCGCAAGAGATTCGCGCAAGGTATTCACTGCAATACGAACATCCTTACTCACAGCTTTTTGTCGAGGTCCGCGTCTTCTTGCGGGTTGTACTTTCTCAACTGATTCTGCTGGATACAATATTTCTTTAATCCTAGCTTCTAAATCCTTGACGTTATATTGATTTATTTTGATTTCTTCCAGCACTTCCATTTGAAGTGTCGGTTCTTTTAACGGTAATAAAGCACGTGCATGACGTTCAGATATCTTTTTCTGTAAAATTGCTGTTTGAACCGGTTCAGGTAATTTCAACAAGCGCATCTTATTTGCAATTGTAGACTGCCCTTTACCGAGCCGTTGCGCCAATGCTTCCTGTGTTAATTCATGTAGCTCTAGTAAACGTTCATAAGCATGTGCTTCTTCAATTGCCGTTAATTCTTCACGCTGCAAGTTCTCAATTAAAGCAATTGAGGCTGTCTCTTTATCATCTAAGTCACGCACAATTGCTGGTACTTCTGTCCAACCAAGCTTACGCATTGCCCGAAATCTTCGTTCCCCAGCGATGATTTCGTATGATCCGTCTTCTTTTGTTCGAATAACAATGGGTTGAATAACGCCATGTGTATGGATTGTTCTAGCAAGTTCTTCAATTTTTTCTTCATTGAAAATTGCCCGTGGCTGGTATTGATTCGGTGTAATTGAATCAATTGCAATTTGTGCTACCTTCTCCAGATGATGAACTTTTACTTCTTCTATTGTAGTCATCTTTTCTCCCCCACCAAAAAAACGCGAAAAAGTACTTTTCAACCTCTGCACCACCTTTTCGAAACTATTCCCTTTTTTACTCTTCTATATAATTGTTTCACGTGAAACATTTCCCACAATTAGTTTGCTGTAATCGGTGTTTTATTAGGTACTCCTGGTTTTCTAGGATATTTCTTAGGTGTCTGCTTTTTCTTTTCAAATACAAAAATATGACGTTCACTATCTTCTTCCGGTAATAAGAATTCATGTTCATTCTGTAAAACTGCTCCAAGTAGTTTTACTGCTCGAGTAGCATCTTTCATTTCTTCCGATGCAGCTGCACCTTTCATAGAAACAAACAGTCCCCCTTGTTTGGCAAGCGGAATGCAAAGTTCCGATAATACCGATAACCGTGCTACCGCGCGTGCAGTCACTACATCAAACTGTTCACGGTACTTCGGGTTACGACCAAACTCTTCTGCCCTTGCATGGACAAATGCTACATTTTCAAGCTGTAATTCACCAGCCAAATGATTTAAAAATGTAATACGTTTATTCAATGAATCTACAATCGTCACGTGTAGGTGCGGGTAGATAATCTTCAACGGGATACTCGGAAAACCCGCGCCAGCACCTACGTCGCAAACAGACTCATATTTTGTGAAGTCCACGTAAAATGCACTTGTTATGGAATCATAGAAATGCTTTAGATATACGGAAGGTGCATCCGTAATTGCCGTCAAGTTCATCTTTTCATTCCATTCGACGAGCACTTCAAAATAGCGTTTGAATTGTTGCTTCTGTGCATCGGACAACTCAAAACCTTTCTCTTGCAGAGCTTCGTAAAACTGTTCTTCTGTCATGTTCTCATTCCTTTTCAAAAAGACTGACGCCACTGAACGCCAGTCAAAGACTCAACCGGATACTTTCGCAATTTTCCCTTGTTCAATATAGACAAGTAAGATAGAGATATCTGCTGGATTGACACCAGAAATACGTGATGCTTGTGCAATTGACAATGGCTGTACTTCTTTAAGGTTTGCCTTTGCTTCTTTCGCAATACCTGAAATCGCATCATAATCAATGTTTTCTGGAATGCGCTTATTCTCCATCTTTTTCATTCTTGCTACTTGCTGCATGGACTTTTCGATGTATCCTTCATACTTAATGAAAATTTCTACTTGTTCCGCCACTTCTTCATTAATTTCTTCAAGAGGTGGAACTACTTTACACAATTCGCTATACTTCATTTCCGGCCGTTTCAATAAATCAGCCGCCTTCATTGGTTCACGAAGCGGTGTTCCATCCACTCCAGCGATAATCGCTTGGATTTGTTCGGTCGGCTTCACAGTAACCTTGCGTAAATGATCAATCTCCGCGTCAATTTGTGCTTTCTTCGCCAAAAACTTCGTATGGCGCTCTTCACTAATCATTCCGTTTTGATAACCGATTTCCGTCAAGCGCATATCAGCATTATCATGACGAAGCAAGAGACGATATTCCGCTCGTGACGTCAAGAGACGATAGGGTTCACTCGTACCTTTTGTGACCAGGTCATCGATAAGTACACCAATATACGCATCACTGCGTCCGAGGACGACCTCTTCTTTGCCAAGTACGTTGCATGCTGCATTGATTCCCGCCATCAATCCTTGTGCTGCAGCTTCTTCATATCCCGAAGTTCCGTTTATTTGACCAGCTGTGTACAAGTTTTTGATTTTTTTAGTTTCCAGCGTTGGCCATAGTTGTGTCGCAATTATGGAATCGTACTCAATCGCATAGCCCGCACGCATCATTTCAGCCTTTTCAAGTCCCGGTACGCTCGCAATTAGGCGATGCTGTATATGCTCAGGAAGACTTGTTGACAACCCTTGCACATATACTTCCCTTGTATTGCGGCCTTCAGGCTCAAGGAAAATCTGGTGTCGCGACTTGTCAGCAAAACGTACAATTTTATCTTCAATGGATGGACAATAGCTGGGTCCTTTTCCTTTAATCATACCCGAGTACATCGGAGATAAATGAAGGTTTTCATTGATGATTTCATGTGTTTCCGGAGTGGTATACGTTAACCAACATGGTAGTTGATCCATAATGTATTCCGTTGTTTCATAACTAAATGAACGCGGCACGTCGTCTCCTGGCTGAATCTCTGTTTTACTATAATCAATCGTATTACTGTTGATACGCGGAGGTGTTCCTGTTTTGAATCGAACCGTCTGTAGACCAAGCTCCTGCAGATGTTCCGCCAGTTTGATAGACGGCATTTGATTATTCGGTCCACTAGAGTATTTCAGATCCCCAATGATAACCTCACCGCGTAAAAATGTACCTGTTGTAATAATGACAGTCTTCGCACGGAAAATTGCACCAATCTGTGTCACTACGCCTTTTATTTCATCATCTTCTACGATCAACTGCTCGACAACCGCTTGACGAAGTGTCAAATTCGACTCCTCTTCCAGTATCCGCTTCATTTCTTGCTGATATAGTACTTTATCCGCTTGTGCACGCAAAGCACGCACTGCTGGACCTTTCCCTGTGTTCAATAAACGCATTTGAATATGCGTTTTATCTATGACTTTTGCCATCACGCCGCCTAGTGCATCTATTTCACGCACTACGATACCTTTTGCAGGTCCTCCTAATGAAGGATTACATGGCATGAAAGCAATCATGTCTAAATTCATTGTTAATACTAATGTCGATGCGCCCATCTTGGCGGATGCGTAGGCTGCTTCTGCGCCTGCATGTCCAGCTCCAATGACGATACAATCGAACGTGCCTGCTTCAAATTGTGGCATGTTCGTTCATCCTTCCCATTTATAAAATCATTATTTTCCGAGGCAGAACTTTGAGAACAACTCTTTAATTAAACTATCTTGAACGGTATCTCCGATGATTTCACCGAGAATTTCCCATGTACGTGTAACATCTATTTGAATCATATCAATAGGAACTCCTGCTTGAGCAGCTTGTATTGCATCGTCTATCGTATTACGTGCCTGTTTTAGTAACGAAATATGACGGGCATTGGATACATACGTCAGGTCATTGGATTCTAATGAACCATCGAAAAACAGTGCAGCAATGGCTTCTTCCAATTCAGTAATACCTTTCTCTTGCAGGATGGAAGTAGTAATCACACGATCTCTTCCTGCCAATTCATAGACTCGTTCCAGATCAATCTTTGTTGGTAAATCCGTTTTATTGACGATGACAAGCATGTCCATGCCGGCAACAGCTTCAAATAATCGCTCATCTTCATCTGCTAAAGCTTCAGAGCTATTAACCATCAATAGAATGAGGTCTGCTTCTTTCAGTACCTTCCTTGAACGTTCCACACCAATCCGCTCGACAATATCTTCCGTTTCCCGAATTCCTGCAGTATCAACAAGACGCAAAGGAACTCCACGAACATTGACATACTCTTCTATAATATCACGGGTAGTCCCCGCAACATCCGTAACAATCGCTTTATTTTCCTGCACTAAGCTGTTAAGCAACGATGATTTCCCAACGTTCGGACGTCCTACAATTACAGTAGACAATCCTTCACGTAAGATCTTTCCTTGTGATGACGTGCGCAATAACTCATCAATCTCATCCAGTACCCACGTTCCTTTTTCAATCATCAAAGGAATCGTCACTTCTTCCACATCATCATACTCTGGGTAATCTATATTAACTTCTACTTGTGCAAGTGTTTCGAGTAATGCCTGTCGCAATTCATCGATCAAATGGGATAGCTTTCCCTCCATTTGATTGAGTGCAACATTCATAGCTTTATCTGTTTTGGCTCTAATCAAGTCCATAACTGCTTCAGCTTGGGATAAATCAATTCGGCCATTCAGAAATGCTCGTTTAGTAAACTCACCGGGTTCTGCTAGTCTAGCCCCCTCTGTCAATACTAATTGGAGTACTCTATTGACGGAGGTGATGCCTCCGTGACAATTAATCTCCACTATATCTTCGCGCGTGAAGGTCTTTGGCGCTTTCATGATCGACACCATGACTTCCTCCACTAGTTCTTCGGTGGCGGGGTCGTGCAAATGTCCATAATGAATTGTATGCGATGGTTGTTCGCAGAGTGGTTTAGTTGTTGGTGATTGGAATATACGGTCTGCAATCTTCCATGCGTCTTCGCCACTCAGACGAACGATGGCAATCGCTCCTTCTCCCATAGGAGTAGAAATAGCGGCTATCGTATCAAAATGCAAGTTTTTTCACCTTCCTGGCTTCGTTGTGCACATGTGCATATCTTTTATAGCGAATACTACTTTCTAACAACCTATATTATCATAAATCGTCGGAATCTCCTAGCACGCGAATTTAAAACATGTGGATAAATTCAGGAATTTTGAACCTAGCGTCATGGTAATTTATCATGTGCTAGCAGTCGACAAAGAACCCTGTCGTTTCAAGCTTTCTAGTGTAGAAACTTTCTTAAAGAAAAATGTGGGATGAATAGAATAAGGCAGGAACGGGCGATCTATATTTCATCATTATTGGGCTATTATTGAAGCAAAGACTAGGACGGAAAACGACTCTACATTGCTCCTTCGGAAAGCGTCCTCATCTGATGCTTCAATCCCTCCACATCCACTCATTAATTGTCTTTTGATGACAATAAAAAACCCGTAGAAAGCCTCTACGGGTTTGATCTTATTCGATTCCTTTAATGACGATGTATCGATATGGATCCTTTCCTTCTGAAAATGTCTCAATATCGAGTCTGAGCGACAACGCGTTATGGATAACTTTTCTCTCGTATGAAGGCATTGGTTCTAGTGCGACCTGACGTTTTGTTCGTACTGCACGGTCTGCCATACGATCTGCCAGTTGCTCGAGCGATTGCTCGCGACGCTCCCGGTAATCCGCGACATCAATTCTAACAATTTTGAATTGCTTTGTTACCTTATTGGCTACGAGTTGCGCTAATTGCTGGATCGCATTAAGCGTTTGCCCTCTTTTACCTATTAGGAACGCTGCTTTTTCACTTTCAAGCTGGAAATTGATATACTTCCCTTTTGTTTCGCACGTAATGACCAAATCTTCAATGCCCATTTCTTTAGCCATATCCTCAATATACTGTTTTGTTTCTTCAATTACGTCATTTTCATTGTTGATCTTGGCTGCATGTACTCTTTCCTTATCTTCTGTAGCCACAAATGGTTCTGATTGCTCAGCTTTAGTTTGAAGTTGTTGAACTACTTCCGTTTTCTCAGTAACGGAAGATAATACTTCACTGTTATCTGTAAGCGACCGCGCCAATTCAGGTACTTGAGCACTATTACGTTTAGGATCTGGCTCTGATTTTTCTAGGACGGTTACAAGCACTTCTGCTTGTTTTACGCCAAAACCAAGAAAGCCTTTCCTGCCGTTTTCCACTATCTGTACTTTTACTTGATCTTTTGTTACACCCAGGTCCTGTAAAGCTGATTCAATTGCTAGCTCAACGGTTGCTGCCCTTTGTGTAAGTTGTTTCATTTCTTTTTCCCTCCTGCTTTCACTACTTCGACGTTTTTTGGCTTATCGAACGGCTTATAGATGAAAATGTTTTGGAGTAGCGAAATGATATTTCCGACGATCCAGTATAAAGCAAGTGCTGCCGGTAAGAATGAACCAAATACCATGATCATAAATGGCATGATGTACATCATCATCTTCATCTGTGGATTATCCATTGCGGGTCCTGTACGTAAAACCGTTAACTGGAACAATCCAGCGATGATAGCAAATAAAATACTTGGTGAACCAAGTGCAACACCTAGGAAGTTACCTAACTCAATCGTTGGTGTGGCATTCATCCGGCTGATGGCGTGGTAGAAACCAATAAATATTGGCATCTGAATGAGAACTGGTAGACATCCTGCAACTGGATTAATCTTTTCGTTGATCATAATCTGTTGCATTTCCTCTTGATACTTTTTCTGTGTCACAGCGTCTTTTGATTTGTATTTCTCTTTCAACGCTTTAAGTCTTGGCTGAATCTCCTGCATACGCTTCGAACTTTTCGTTTGTTGAATAATCAATGGAAGCAATGCAGTACGAATGATCGCTGTAACGACGATGATTGCTAATCCGTATGTTCCTAGCCATTCTTTGAATTTCACAATCAATGTAACAAGCGGCCAAACAATATATTCGTTCCAAATCCCTGTACTTTCTGCCGTGATAGGCTCTCGGAATTCCGAACAACCTGCCATGAAGACAGCAACTACAACGAGTAGTGAAAGGAACACTAATTTCTTTTTCAATGTTTTTTCCCCCAAACAGTCGCAAGATCATTTTTTAATTTTCAGTGTAACATGATGGCTTTAATCGTTCTACATCTAGGAAGAACTTTGATTTCACTTAAAGACTTTTGCGATTTTTAGAACATGTCTCAGATTTTTTTTGGTCGTATGGAAATCGAGCGTGGCAGCTTGATTTCTTGCGATAATAACATAATCTAGATCAGATTTGACTTCATCATTCATTTCTAGAAATGATTGTCGAATATAGCGCTTAATCCTGTTACGTGTGACAGCATTCCCGACCTTTTTGCTGACGGATAGGCCAATTCTGAACTCTTGCTGGTCTTCCTTCTTATAGGTATAGACAATAAACTGTCGATTAGCAAAGGACTTTCCTTTTTTAAATACCGTTTGAAATTCTTTATTTTTTTTAATTCGCTGGCTTTTTTTCATAATAACACCTGCTTTAATTTTCTACCGTCATAATCTACTGATCCGCTACTATGGAAGAGATCCAATATTCGTTTCGAATCGCTCTAATAGCTAAAAAAAAGACCACTGATGTCAGTGGCCTTATGCTGAAAGAACTTTTCTTCCTTTACGACGACGAGCTGCTAAAATTCTACGGCCGTTTTTCGAACTCATTCTTTGGCGGAAGCCGTGGACTTTAGCGCGTTTACGTTTATTTGGTTGGAATGTACGTTTCATTTCGTAAGACACCTCCTGCTTTGATTGTCTCTTTTCCTACTGTGACAGTCTTGAATAGTATAGCGATTCAGTAAAAGAATGTCAATGCTTTTCTATTCCTTCGTTTGGGATCCACTTATAATAATATTCTTGTTCACTGGAAACTTATCCACAACAAAAGAAGATTCAGCTCTGGATGAATTGTTCATGGCTAAAATTGTGGATTTTCTAAACCGGCAATTGTCGACAAGTTTTTCACATATTCAGGGCTGTGGATAACCACTTTATGCACAGTTAACGGGATTGTGCATAAATCATCAGACTCCTTGTCAATAATCAGTTTCCCTGTTACAATTAAAAAGCTTTTGTTGTGTATATATTTTATAGCTAAAATCTTATCCACATATGTGAATACAGTGTGGATAGTTTTTTCAACATGTTTCGATAATTTTTATCCACAGCCCTGGATACTGTGCATAAGCGGATTCCGGGCTTTTTAATATTTCATTGTAAAGGAGGCACACGATTGGAAAATCTATCAGGTTTATGGGAACAAGTATTAAAAAATATTGAAGCTAGAGTTTCGAAGCCTAGTTTTGAGACGTGGTTAAAATCGACTAAATTGCTAACGTATGAAGCAGAACATGCAACTATTTCTGTTCCAAATTCATTTGCCAAGGATTGGCTTGAAACGCATTACGTCCATTTAATTACGGGGATTTTATCCGAACTAACAGGTGAAGATCGAATCGTTGAATTTATTGTTCCGCAAGACATGGCAGAGAACGATATTAAATTGCCAAAATCACAGCCAAAACCAGTAGAAAAAACACCTACGGTCAACCCAGCTGGAATGCTGAATCCGAAGTATACCTTTGATACGTTCGTTATTGGATCCGGCAACCGCTTTGCCCATGCAGCTTCATTAGCAGTTGCTGAAGCACCTGCCAAAGCCTATAATCCGCTTTTTATATATGGAGGAGTTGGATTAGGTAAGACACACTTAATGCATGCGATCGGTCATTATGTACTGGAGCAAAACCCTGCATTGAAGGTAGTGTATTTATCATCCGAAAAATTCACGAATGAGTTTATTAACTCCATACGAGACAATAAAGCCGGCGATTTCAGGGACCGCTACCGCAATGTAGACGTCCTGTTAGTTGACGATATTCAATTTTTAGCAGGAAAAGAACAAACCCAGGAAGAGTTCTTCCATACATTTAATACACTGCATGAAGAGTCAAAGCAAATTATTATTTCCAGTGATCGTCCTCCAAAAGAGATACCTACACTGGAAGATCGTTTGCGTTCCCGTTTTGAATGGGGCCTGATCACGGACATAGCGCCGCCTGATTTGGAAACTAGAATTGCAATTTTACGTAAAAAGGCGAAAGCAGACGGCCTAGTAGACATTTCAAACGATGTCATGTTGTATATTGCTAACCAAATTGATACTAATATTAGAGAGCTTGAAGGCGCCCTAATCCGCGTCGTTGCTTACTCCTCATTGGTAAATGCCGATGTCACTACCGATTTGGCAGCGGAAGCGTTAAAAGATATTATTCCAAATTCCCGTCCGCGGATTATATCCATTCTAGACATCCAAAAGGCAGTCGGGGAACACTTTAACATTCGATTAGAAGACTTTGTAGCGAAGAAAAGAACCCGGGCTATCGCGTTTCCACGTCAAGTTGCGATGTATTTATCGAGAGAGCTGACAGATTCCTCTTTACCGAAGATTGGTTCAGAGTTTGGTGGTCGAGATCATTCAACTGTTATTCACGCACATGAGAAGATTTCCAAACAGCTCGATGAAGACAAAGCATTGCTCCAAGATGTCCAAGATATTAAAAAGGTTTTAGGAAGAGCCTAATGAACTGTGGATAACTGTGGACAAGTAGTGCAGGGTCGTCCACTTGTTATACACATGTGGGAAACTATGATTCTCATACGTCCGAAAGGCTTTTCCACATATCCACAGGCCCTACTACTATTACTACTATATTTAATTACTTAATTATTATTATATAAGCGAGGTATCGATATGCAGTTTGAAATTATGAGAGATAGATTATTGGATGGGTTAAGCGATGTTGTCAAAGCAATCAGTTCAAAAGTGACAACACCTATTTTGACAGGTATTAAATTAGAAATTACTGAAAAGGGATTAACTATGACTGGAAGTGATTCAGATATTACGATATCCACTTTCATACCAGTAGAAGAAGACGGCACTCAAATTATTCAAACAATCCAACCAGGTACACTGGTATTGCAAGCAAAAGTTTTTAACGAAATCATTCGCAAGCTCCCAACAAATGAAGTGATGATTGAGTTACGTGATGGAATGAAAACACATATTCGTTCTGGACAGTCTGAATTTCATATTATTGCCCAAAGTGCTGATGAATATCCCATATTGCCCGATGTAAAAGATGCGGAGCGTTTTGAAATGCCTGCTGACTTGATGAAATCGCTTATTAGAGAAACTGTATTTGCAGTATCCCAACAAGAAACTCGTCCAGTTTTGACAGGCGTTCAATGGATTATGAAAGAGCAAGAACTTTACTGTATCGCAACAGATAGTCATAGATTGGCTAGACGGATTGTGACACCTGAGATTCAAGCTAGTTCACCATTCAATGCAGTTATCCCAGGCAAAAGTCTTCAAGAACTAAGCAAGATATTGCCTGACGATGCTACAGCAGTAGAAATTTTTATTGCGAATCAACAAGTATTATTCAAGCTTCACAATGTTTTATTCTATTCAAGACTTTTGGAGGGCAATTACCCTGACACATCACGTCTGATCCCGACTGAATACAAAACATCCATCACGATTAATGGACGCAATTTGTTGCAAGCAATTGATCGTGCATCTTTATTAGCTCGAGAAGATCGGAATAATATCGTGCACTTCTCAACAGATGGTAGTCCACATGTGCAAATCTCTTCTAATTCACCGGACGTCGGAAATGTAGAAGAATTGGTAGAAGCCGTGCATATCGAAGGTGAACCTTTGAAAATCTCTTTCAGTGCGAAATATATGATGGATGCCTTGAAAGCAATTGATGGCCAAGATCTAAAGATTCATTTCACTGGCAGCATGCGCCCTTTCATCTTGAAGTCCATTGATAGCGAAGCCATTCTACAATTAATTTTACCGGTTAGAACGTTTTAATCTGTAACTTAAGAAAATATCTCGTAATAGGATAGTCAACATGTTGGCTACCTTTTTACTTATTGCGAAAAGTTAGGTAAACTAGAGGGACAGAATATTTTATGAGGGATTGAATTAAAAATGGAGACAATACAGTTTAATACAGAATATATTACGCTAGGCCAATTATTGAAAATGACGAATGTTATTAGCTCAGGTGGAATGGCTAAATGGTATTTAGGTGAAAACATTGTTTACGTAAACGGCGAGCCAGAACAACGACGCGGTAAGAAATTATATGACGGAGATGTAGTAAATATTCCAGGTGCAGGAAAATTCAAACTGTCAGTGGATGAATCTGGACAGTCGGATGCATATTGATCGGCTTAAGTTAACGAACTATCGAAATTACGAATCTCTGGAATTAAAATTCTCTCCTACGATGAACGTATTGATCGGTGAAAATGCACAAGGAAAAACCAATGTCATGGAAGCTATTTACGTATTAGCAATGGCAAAATCCCACCGTACATCAAATGATCGTGAACTTATACGTTGGGAACAAGAGTGTGGTAAAATAGAAGGGGATGTCCAACGTAAATTTGGATACTTGCCGATAGAGCTGACAATTTCCAAAAAGGGAAAAAAGGCTAGAGTCAATCATTTGGAACAAAATCGTTTGAGTATGTATGTTGGTCAGATGAATGTAGTCATGTTCGCGCCTGAAGATTTGAATATCGTAAAGGGCAGCCCACAGCTGCGCAGGCGTTTTTTAGATATGGAAATTGGACAGATCTCAAGAGTCTATTTGCACGACTTGGTCAATTTCCAAAAGATATTAAAGCAACGCAATGCCTTGTTAAAAGCAAATCGAGGTAAATTGGATCTCCAGGATGTTATGTTCGATATTTACACGGAACAGTATATTCAAGTGGCAGTTCAAATTATTCGAAAACGCTTTTATTTTATGGAATTGCTACAAAAGTGGGCAAATCCGATTCATCAAGGAATTTCACGTGGTCTTGAAACACTGGAAGTTTCCTATGGGACTTTAAAAGACCTACATTCTGGGCAGACTGCTGAAGAGATGGAAACAATTTTTGCTGATCAGTTAAAGAATGTGCGAAGACGCGAATTAGAACGAGGGCTTACCCTGGTAGGTCCACATCGTGATGATTTGCAGTTTTTTGTCAATGGGTACGATATTCAGACGTACGGTTCACAGGGACAGCAACGGACGACCGCCCTTTCTTTGAAACTTGCGGAAATCGAACTAGTAAAACAAGAAGTGGGCGAAACGCCAATTTTATTGCTTGATGATGTGTTATCGGAATTGGATGATTACCGACAGTCACATTTGCTCAGTACGATGCAAGGACAAGTACAAACATTTGTAACAACAACCAATATCGCAGGAATTGATCATAATACGATCCAAGAAGCAGCTATTTTTGAAGTGCATGATGGATCCGTTTTACGTAGAGAATAAATGATTGTGGTTTGATAGTTTTGGAAAGGAAAGGTGAAAACCTTGGCAATGGAAGAAAAGGATATGCAGACAGCTTATGATGCAAGTCAGATACAAGTGTTGGAAGGCCTTGAAGCTGTCCGTAAACGCCCTGGTATGTATATTGGGACAACGAGTGCAAAAGGGCTTCATCATCTAGTATGGGAAATTGTCGACAATAGTATAGACGAAGCTCTCGCAGGTCATTGTGACCATATTGAAGTAACGATAGAGAAAGATAACTGGATCAAGGTATCCGATAATGGCCGTGGAATTCCAGTAGGCATTCAGGAATCAACAGGTAGACCAGCAGTTGAAGTCATCATGACTGTACTCCACGCAGGTGGTAAGTTCGGTGGCGGTGGATATAAAGTTTCCGGTGGTTTGCACGGCGTAGGATCTTCAGTCGTTAATGCATTGTCAGAGAAGACGGAAGTTTATGTTAAACTGGATAAAAAATTATATGCAATTGAGTTTTCTAGAGGTCCTGTCTCGAAGGAACTTGAAGTCATTGGTGAATCGGACGAAACCGGTACTACTATCCGTTTCAAAGCGGACTCTGAAATCTTTACCGAAACAACGGAGTACGAATACAGCATACTAGCAACACGTTTGCGTGAACTTGCTTACTTGAACCGTGGTTTGCGTATTGCCATTAGCGATGAACGTGGTGAAGAACCTGTATCTGAGTTGTTTCACTATGAAGGTGGAATTAAATCATACGTCCAGCATTTGAATGAAAATAAAGAGCCGATCTTTGAAGAACCAATTTACATTGAAGGCGAACGCGATGGTATTACTATTGAAGTTGCTATGCAATACAACAGTGGCTATGGCGAAAATCTATTGTCATTTGCTAATAATATTCATACCTATGAAGGTGGAACACATGAGCAAGGTTTCAAAACTGCGTTAACTCGCGTCATTAACGACTATGCACGTAAAAATGGTTTATTGAAAGAATCAGAAGATAATTTGACTGGGGACGACGTGCGTGAAGGACTGACGGCTATCGTCTCAATTAAGCATCCTGATCCTCAATTTGAAGGTCAAACAAAAACGAAATTAGGTAACTCGGAAGTTAGCACAATTACAAATTCATTGTTTTCCGAAGCATTGCAACGTTTCTTAATTGAAAACCCAGTAGTAGCGCGTCAGGTAGTTGGCAAGAGTACGATGGCGGCAAGAGCGCGTATGGCTGCGAAAAATGCTCGTGAATTGACACGTCGCAAATCAGCGTTGGAAATCTCGAGTTTACCAGGGAAACTATCAGATTGTTCTTCAAGAGATCCAGCTATTAGTGAGTTGTATATTGTTGAGGGTGACTCTGCTGGAGGATCAGCGAAGAATGGTCGTGATCGTCACTTCCAAGCGATCTTGCCATTACGAGGAAAAATCCTCAATGTAGAAAAAGCACGTTTGGACCGGATTCTTGGAAATGCAGAGATTCGTATGATCATTACGGCACTCGGTACAGGAATCGGCCCCGAATTTAACTTAGATAAAGCTCGTTATCATAAGCTAGTCATCATGACCGATGCTGATGTTGATGGTGCTCATATTCGTACATTATTACTAACCTTTTTCTTCCGTTTCATGCGTCCACTAATTGAAGCAGGGTACGTATATATTGCACAGCCACCACTTTATCGTGTGCGCTCTGGAAAAAGAGAAGAGTATTGTTATGACGAAGAAGCGTTGCAGGAAATTATGAGCAGTATGCCTGCTTCACCAAAGCCCGATATTACACGATACAAAGGTTTGGGTGAGATGAATCCCGAGCAACTATGGGAAACCACAATGGACCCTGATAAACGAACATTTCTGCAGGTCCGTATGGATGATGCGGTAGAAGCAAATGAAACATTTGAAGAATTAATGGGTGATGAAGTAGAGCCACGCAGAAAGTTCATTGAAGATAATGCAGTTTACGTGCAAAATATTGATACTTGATGAATCGTAAACGGATTATATAGCAAAGACCGAACTTATAGATGTAAGTGGTGAAAGGAGCATGACAACATGGCAGATTTGCCAAAAGGCGGAGTGCAGGAAATAAATATTAATACAGAAATGAAGACCTCATTTCTAAACTATGCGATGAGCGTTATCGTTTCTCGTGCCCTTCCAGATGTTCGAGATGGTTTGAAGCCCGTACATCGCCGCATTTTGTATGCTATGCATGATTTGGGTATCACTGCGGAAAAACCGCATAAAAAGTCAGCCCGTATCGTAGGGGACGTTATCGGTAAGTATCACCCGCACGGCGACAGTGCAGTATATGACACGATGGTACGGATGGCTCAAGATTTTAGTTATCGCTACATGTTAGTAGATGGACATGGTAACTTTGGTTCTGTTGATGGTGACGGGGCTGCTGCAATGCGTTATACAGAGTCACGTATGTCCCGTATCGCAATGGAATTATTGCGTGATATCAATAAAAATACAATCGACTTCCAAGCAAACTATGACGAGCAGGAAAAAGAACCTGCCGTCTTGCCAGGTCGTTATCCGAACTTGTTGGTGAACGGTACATCAGGAATTGCTGTAGGTATGGCAACAAACATCCCACCCCATCACCTTGGTGAGACGATTGACGCTGTACTTGCTTTAGCAGAGAATAGCGCAATCACCACTGAAGAATTGATGGAAATCATTCCAGGCCCCGATTTCCCGACTGGCGGTATGATTCTTGGCCGTAGTGGTATTCGTCGTGCTTATGAAACAGGTCGAGGTTCATTGATCATCCGTGGAAGAGCTGAAATTGAGACGGCTGCAAACGGCCGAGAAACGATTATTGTCAATGAAATACCTTTCCAAGTAAATAAGGCGAAGTTAATCGAAAAAATTGCAGAGCTCGTACGCGATAAGAAGATTGATGGAATTACACACTTAGCAGACGAATCGGACCGTACAGGTATGCGTATTGTGATTGAAGTACGACGTGATGCTAATGCGAACGTATTATTGAACAATTTGTATAAACAGACTGCCTTGCAGACTAGTTTTGGGATCAATATGCTGGCACTGGTAGACAAGCAACCAAAAGTATTGTCATTGAAAGAAATTCTATACCATTACTTAGAACACCAAAAAGTAGTCATTCGCCGTCGTACACAATTCGATTTGAACAAAGCGGAAGACCGTGCACATATCTTGGAAGGATTACGTATAGCACTTGATCATATCGATCAGATCATTGCCTTAATCCGTGCATCTAAAACAACGGCTGAAGCGAAAGCGAACTTAATGGAGACATTCGAGTTGTCTGATCGCCAGTCTCAAGCAATTCTCGATATGCGTTTGCAACGTTTGACTGGACTGGAACGAGACAAAATTGAGTCCGAATACCAAGAGTTGCTGACACTTATTGCCGAATTGCGTGCAATTTTAGCGGATGAACTAAAATTAATTGAGATTATCCGTGAGGAATTGAGTGAAATTAAAGAACGTTTTGCTGACGAACGTCGAACAGAGATTATGCTCGGCGGTTCTGAAATGCTTGAAGATGAAGATTTAATTCCAGTGGAAAACTCCATTGTTACATTAACCCATCAAGGGTACATTAAACGTCTGCCAGCTAATACGTATCGCAGTCAGAAACGTGGCGGTCGTGGGATCCAAGGTATGGGCACAAATGAAGATGACTTTGTAGAGCACTTATTGAATACTTCCACACATGACACGATTTTACTGTTTACGAGCAGGGGCCGTGTATTCCGTAAAAAAGGCTATGAAGTTCCTGAATACAGTCGAACTGCCAAAGGATTGCCGATTATTAACTTACTTGACTTCGAAAAAGGTGAAAAGGTTACGGCAATGATCCCGATTGACGAGTTTACTGAGGATCATTACTTATTCTTCTCAACTAAACAAGGTGTTATTAAACGCACATCGATAATGGACTATGCCAATATTCGTGCGAACGGCTTGATTGCATTAGGATTGCGTGAAGATGATGAACTGATCTCCGTTAAATCAACTGATGGCAAGTCAGACATTGCGATCTGTACAAAACATGGCATGATGATTCGCTTTGATGAGGAAAGTATCCGCCCACTCGGCAGAACTGCTGCTGGTGTACGTGGTATCAGATTGCGTCAAGAAGATGAAGTAATTGGCATGGATATCGTAGAAGCAGGAGACGATATTCTGGTAGTTACTGAAAAAGGATACGGTAAACGCACACCTGAAAGTGAATACCGATCTCAATCACGCGGCGGTTATGGATTGAAAACAATGCATATGACAGATCGAAATGGTGCTATTGTAGCGATGAAGTCGGTTAACGGCGAAGAAGATTTGATGTTAATTACAATTCACGGCATCTTAATCCGTATGTCTATTGGCGATATTTCTATATTTGGCCGATCTACACAAGGTGTACGCCTCATTCGA
>NZ_CP015207.1:1900000-1987500 GCF_002101375.1 Sporosarcina ureae
CGTCCGCTCAGGGTTAGTCAGGACCTAAGTCGAGGCCGATAGGCGTAGACGATGGACAACAGGTTGATATTCCTGTACCACCTCCCCGCCGTTTGAGTAATGGGGGGACGCAGTAGGATAGGGTGAGCACACAGTTGGTTGTGTGTCTAAGCAGTGAGGTGGAGAACGAGGCAAATCCCGTTCTCATATAACACTAGGCTGTGATGGCGAGGAGATTAATCTCCAGAGTCCCTGATTTCACACTGCCAAGAAAAGCCTCTAGCGAGGCGGGAGGTGCCTGTACCGCAAACCGACACAGGTAGGCGAGGAGAGAATCCTAAGGTGATCGAGAGAACTCTCGTTAAGGAACTCGGCAAAATGACCCCGTAACTTCGGGAGAAGGGGTGCTCTGGTAGGGTGAATAGCCCGAGAGAGCCGCAGTGAATAGGCCCAGGCGACTGTTTAGCAAAAACACAG
The DNA here is from genome assembly GCF_002101375.1 of Sporosarcina ureae. Taxonomy (GTDB): domain Bacteria; phylum Bacillota; class Bacilli; order Bacillales_A; family Planococcaceae; genus Sporosarcina; species Sporosarcina ureae_B. The sequence goes on from NZ_CP015207.1 coordinate 1,900,457, forward strand.
GTCTCTGCAAAATCGTAAGATGACGTATAGGGGCTGACGCCTGCCCGGTGCTGGAAGGTTAAGAGGAGGGGTTAGCGCAAGCGAAGCTCTGAATTGAAGCCCCAGTAAACGGCGGCCGTAACTATAACGGTCCTAAGGTAGCGAAATTCCTTGTCGGGTAAGTTCCGACCCGCACGAAAGGCGTAACGATCTGGGCACTGTCTCAACGAGAGACTCGGTGAAATTATAATATGCGTGAAGATGCGCATTACCCGCGACAGGACGGAAAGACCCCGTGGAGCTTTACTGTAGCCTGATATTGAATTCCGGTGCAGCCTGTACAGGATAGGTAGGAGCCTTGGATTCCGGAGCGCTAGCTTCGGAGGAGGCATTGGTGGGATACTACCCTGGCTGTATTGGACTTCTAACCCTTGCCCGTGATCCGGGCAGGAGACAGTGTCAGGTGGACAGTTTGACTGGGGCGGTCGCCTCCTAAAGAGTAACGGAGGCGCTCAAAGGTTTCCTCAGAATGGTTGGACATCATTCGCAGAGTGCAAAGGCATAAGGAAGCTTGACTGCGAGACCTACAAGTCGAGCAGGGTCGAAAGACGGACTTAGTGATCCGGTGGTTCCGCATGGAAGGGCCATCGCTCAACGGATAAAAGCTACCCCGGGGATAACAGGCTTATCTCCCCCAAGAGTCCACATCGACGGGGAGGTTTGGCACCTCGATGTCGGCTCGTCGCATCCTGGGGCTGTAGTCGGTCCCAAGGGTTGGGCTGTTCGCCCATTAAAGCGGCACGCGAGCTGGGTTCAGAACGTCGTGAGACAGTTCGGTCCCTATCCGTCGCGGGCGCAGGAAATTTGAGGAGAGCTGTCCTTAGTACGAGAGGACCGGGATGGACATACCGCTGGTGTACCAGTTGTCTTGCCAAAGGCATCGCTGGGTAGCTATGTATGGACGGGATAAATGCTGAAAGCATCTAAGCATGAAGCCCCCTTCAAGATGAGATTTCCCATTACGCAAGTAAGTAAGATCCCTCAAAGATGATGAGGTGGATAGGTCTGGGGTGTAAGTACGGCGACGTATGTAGCTGACAGATACTAATCGATCGAGGACTTAACCTATATTAAAAAGTAGTTACTTGAACTACACCAATGTCTTTTATTCAGTTTTGAGTGAACAAGCTTTACTCAAAGAGTCTAGTAACGATGGCGAAGAGGTCACACCCGTTCCCATACCGAACACGGAAGTTAAGCTCTTCAGCGCCGATGGTAGTTGGGGGTTTCCCCCTGTGAGAGTAGGACGTTGCTAGGCATGCGAAGCCATTCCCTTTGGGGAGTGGCTTTTTTGTGTTTTATTATGGAAATGAACTGAATCCCAAGTTGAGTAATCTCGTGGATATTGGTTGTTCACTCAGTGAATCAGAGAAAGCGCGCTATCGTCCAGCATAACCGCTCTATGAAATGCATTGGCCGCTCTATCGCCTCGCTTATTCGCTCTATCCGTTTGCTCAAGCGCTCTATTGTCTTGTTTATCCGCTCTATCAATCAGCTAAAGCGCTCAATCCCCACGGTTATCCGCTCAATCACACGTCTAAAGCGCTCATTCCCACACGAATCAGTGCTCAATCCCCTTGCCTAACCACTCAAAGACTCACGCCAAGCGTTCCTAAAACTACCCTCTACATTATTCTCCTTAATACTCTAAAAATCTTATTAGTAAACAAGATACTAGGTATTCGTTCAATAGTCAGGTAAAATATACTAAAAGAAAAGAGGCGATACTGCATGACAACAGTTTACGACTTTACTGTGAAAACTACAGACGGAGAAAAGAAGTCTCTAAAAGAATTTGAAGGAAATCCAATGGTCATTGTCAATACCGCCAGTAAATGCGGCTTCACAAAACAATTTAAAGAACTGCAACAACTGTATGAAGAATATAAAGATCAAGGGCTGGTTATATTAGGCTTCCCATCGGATAACTTCAATAACCAAGAATTTGATGATATTGATGAGACGATGAATTTCTGCCAAATGAATTATGGTGTGACATTCCCTATGTTTGCCAAGGTAGATGTGAAAGGTGATGAAGCAGAACCTTTATTTACGTATCTTGCTGAACAGCAAAAGGGTGTATTAACGGAAGGTATCAAATGGAACTTCACGAAGTTCTTAATTGATTCAAACGGACAAGTAGTCGATCGTTTTGCACCACAGACAAATCCCTTAAAGATGCAAAAGTCACTAAATAAAATATTCAACAAATAAATGTAATAGTCAGTTTATAAACTTCTGTCTTGACACGTCTCATTGACGCTGATAACCTTTTAATAATCTGAATAGACAATAGTAATTTTAGGAGGCAGAAAGTTAATGTGGGAATCAAAGTTTTCTCGTGAAGGTCTGACGTTCGATGATGTATTATTGGTGCCAGCTGCATCTGAAGTATTGCCAAAAGCTGTTTCGCTGTCTGTGAACTTAACAGATAGCATTAAGTTGAATATACCCATTATCAGTGCTGGTATGGATACAGTAACAGAATCCAAAATGGCGATATCTATGGCTCGTCAGGGCGGAATCGGCGTTATTCATAAAAACATGAGTATCGAAGAACAAGCCGAGCAAGTTGTTACGGTTAAACGTTCTGAGAATGGAGTTATTAAAAATCCGTTCTTCCTTACACCGGAACATCAAGTATTTGATGCAGAGCATTTAATGGGTAAATATCGTATCTCAGGTGTTCCAATTGTTAACAACATGGAAGAGAAGAAACTGGTTGGTATTTTGACGAACCGTGACCTGAGATTCATTCAGGATTATTCCATTATCATTGATGAAGTCATGACGAAAGAAAACTTGGTGACGGCTCCTGTAGGAACGACACTTGAAGACGCTGAAAAAATGCTACAGCAATATAAAATTGAAAAGCTCCCGATCGTAGACGATAAAGGTATTCTTAACGGGTTAATTACAATCAAAGATATCGAGAAAGTTATTGAGTTCCCTAATGCAGCAAAAGATAAGGCTGGGCGCTTACTCGTGGGTGCAGCCGTTGGAGTCACCGTAGACACTTCTACACGCATTGAGAAGCTTGTACAGGCGGAAGTTGACCTAATAGTCATTGATACGGCACACGGACACTCTAAAGGTGTTATTGACACCGTGAAAGACATTCGTAGAAATTATCCGGACCTTGCGATTGTTGCAGGAAACGTGGCCACAGCAGAAGCAGCAGAAGCATTGTACGAAGCAGGCGCTGATGTAGTGAAGGTTGGTATTGGCCCTGGCTCTATTTGTACTACACGTGTAGTTGCAGGTGTTGGTGTACCACAGATTACTGCTATCTATGAATGTGCAACAGTAGCGCGTAAATATGGCAAGACAATTATTGCTGATGGCGGAATTAAGTACTCTGGCGATATTGTCAAAGCATTGGCTGCAGGTGGACATGCGGTTATGCTTGGAAGCCTGCTTGCAGGTACTACGGAGAGCCCAGGAGAGTCTGAGATCTTCCAGGGACGTCGTTTTAAAGTATACCGTGGAATGGGTTCTGTTGCAGCAATGGAAAAAGGTTCAAAAGATCGTTACTTCCAAGAAGATGAAAAGAAACTGGTACCTGAAGGCATTGAAGGTCGTATGCCATATAAAGGGCCTTTGTCTGATACAATTCATCAGCTTATAGGAGGTATTCGAGCAGGTATGGGATACTGCGGTTCGAAGGATCTGGAAGCGCATCGTGAAAATGCACAATTTATTCGTATGACCGGTGCTGGTTTATTGGAAAGTCATCCACACCAAGTACAAATTACAAAAGAAGCACCGAACTATTCGGTACGTTAATCTACTATCTAAGGGACAGCGAGGAATTTTCTCCTGTCCTTTTTTGTTTTTATATGGCGAATAATAAAATGTAGTGATTTCCATACGGGAATATGCGTTTTTTTTGCCATAAGCATATCTGACTTGCTGGGAATATGGTACACTGATTTTTGATATTGTGACTACGGAGGTAAGATGAGTGAAAAAAGTAACACAAAGATGGTTGGCAGTTTTAATGGTACCAATGATGTTGTTGATGACGTTTGGTATGCAAGGATCTGTAGCAGCAGAGGAAAGTGAATCTTCACTGGACATCCGTGTAAACGGAGCTATTTTGATAGATGCAGATAGTGGAAAGGTATTATATCAAGAGAACGCGGATAAGCCGCTCGGTATTGCGAGTATGACGAAAATGATGACGGAGTACTTGATGTTTGAAGCTCTTGAGGATGGAACGATTACATGGGATCAGGAATACAAGGTAACAGAGTATACGTATAAAGTTTCGCAAGATCGTCGTTTAAGTAATGTACCACTTCGTCGTGATGGATCCTATACAATTCGTGAGCTTTATGAAGCTGTAGCCATTTATTCAGCAAATGCGGCGACTATTGCGATTGCGGAGTCAATTGCAGGATCAGAAGAGGAATTTGTCAATTTAATGAATGAAAAAGCTGAAGAACTTGGATTGACAGATTATAAATTTGTCAATTCTACAGGGCTGAACAATAGTGATTTACAAGGTATGCACCCAAGTGCGTTTGGTGAGAAAGATGAAAACGTTATGCCAGCTCGTTCTGTTGCCAAACTAGCCTATCATTTATTGAAGGAATATCCCGAAGTACTAGATACGACCAAAATTGCAAAAAAGACATTCCGTGAAGGTACGGATGATGCAATTGATATGGTGAACTGGAACTTCATGTTACCTGGGCTAGTGTATGAATATGAAGGAATCGATGGTTTGAAAACAGGGACTACGGAATTTGCGGGACATTGTTTCACTGGGACTGCCGTACATGATGGACGACGTGTTATTGCTGTCGTAATGAATGCAGTGGATGATAAAGGCGTTGGATCGTATGAAGCACGTTTTGATGCTACTCGTGAATTATTTGACTATGGCTTCAAAGAGTTTAGTGAAATAGAGCTACTTAAAGCAGGACATCAGTTCAAGAAGCAGAAAACACTAGATGTTATTAAGGGGAAAGAAAAAAAAGTAGCGATTGCTACAAAGAAACCTATTAGTATGTTAGTTCGTAATGGTGAAGATCAAGACTATACAGCTGAACTCATATTAGATGAAAAATTGGTGAAAAACGGACAAGTCCAAGCACCGATTAAAAAAGGTACGGTTGTTGGTCATGTAAAGCTAGTAAAAAAAGATGGATCAGATCTTGGTTTTATTGATGGGAAAATAGTTGATACGGAAGTAGTCACGATGGAAGAAGTGAGGAAAGCTGGTTGGTTCTCGTTAACTGTGGGAGCAATCGGTAATTTCTTCTCTAGTGCGTGGAATAGTTCTACTGGTTTCGTAAAAGGCTTATTTAATTAACTATCAAAAGACAGCGTACCTACTTAGGTATCGCTGTCTTTTTTATGTTCCACACGTCAAGCAACTTCGGGATTGCCAGTTTGATATCATTTTCAGTTAGCCCACCAAAGCCGATCAGGAATGAAGGGGGGGATTGATCAGGCATTACCTTATAAGTGTCTAGACCACGAACCTTTATTCCTGATTGAAGAGCTTCACTGATTAGCTCCTTTTCAGTTCTGGTCGTATGAATGTGAAGCAAGACATGCATACCTGCTTCATCGCCCGAGAATGAAATGCTAGGTTCATACGATTTCAATAAATTCGTCAACGTGTGCATTTTTCGACGATAGATTTTACGCATGCGGTTCAGGTGGCGCGAGAATTGTCCATCTGCCATGAAACGTGCCAAAATATGTTGATCTATCCGTGGTACAGAAGAAGAGTAGGGAATGAAAGCCTGCCGGTACGTATCCAATAGCCTTGGTGGTAACACCATGTAGGCAATCCGCATAGATGGCATAAGTGATTTGGTAAACGTACTTAAATAGATGACATTTTCTCCTTTATCCATCCCTTGCAAGGAAGGTATAGGACGTCCACGATAACGGAATTCACTGTCATAGTCATCTTCAATTATGAAAAACTCGGGATTGGACGCAGCCCAGTTCAAAAGAGCGATTCTACGAGCTGCAGACAGTACTGTACCGGTTGGGAACTGGTGGGAAGGGGTAACATAGGCTATAGAAGCATCAGAGCGTTGTAAGGCCTTTACGTCAAGTCCTTCATGATCAACTGCGATAGGAATCGTCATTCTGTAGTTTTCGGAAAAGACGTGTTTCGTCATCAGATAGCCTGGATCTTCAATTGCATAGCGAGCTTGTTCTCCTAGTATCCGAATAATTAAAGGTAAAAGCTGCTCTGTACCGGAACCAACAATGATTTGTTCAGGTGTACAGTCTACTCCACGTGAATGGTACAAATAGCGTGCAATTTCTTGACGCAACTCAATATCACCGTGTGGATCTCCGAGTAACAATAAGTGGGCATGTGATGTATCCATAATATCTCGCGCGTATTTTCTCCAAATAATGAATGGAAAGTTTTCTGTATCAATGAAACTTGGTGAAAAGTCATAATCCACAGGTTTGGTTACGGGAACCTCAGATAGAGTCTCTGATTTTACAGGCTGTACATAGGCGAGTTCCTCTATTGCTTGAACGAAATAACCTTTTCGTGGTTCCGCTGCGATAAAACCTTCCGCCATCAGCTGATCATAAGCCATTTCAATAGTTGTTTGGCTGACGTTAAGAAACTCCTCGAGTTGACGTTTGGAGGGGAGTTTCATGCCAACGGGAAATTTGCCATCGATCATGTCTTGTTTAATTTGATTATATATTTGTTGATAAAGCGGAGTATCCGAATTTTTTTGAAGCTCGATAAAAATCATATCCATCATGAACCCTCTAGTCTGACCATGTTGTTTAGTACGTAACTGGCTATTTTCATATGGTCAATTTCAATTATACTGAAAATAACAAAAAGGAGGAAGTAAAATGAATTTTAATTATGGTGGCGTTATTATGGATGTAATCAATGCGGAGCAAGCAAAGGTGGCGGAAGCAGCGGGGGCAATTGCGGTAATGGCACTGGAGCGAGTACCTTCTGATATTCGTGCAGCAGGTGGCGTTGCACGAATGGCAGACCCACGAATTGTAGAAGAAGTGCAAAAGGCAGTATCCATTCCTGTCATGGCAAAAGCACGTATTGGTCATATTTCAGAAGCACGTGTATTGGAAGCATTAGGGGTGGACTTCATAGATGAAAGTGAAGTACTAACACCTGCGGACGACGAGTTTCACTTATTGAAAAGCGATTTCAGCGTACCATTTGTTTGTGGAGCGAGAAACCTTGGTGAAGCTGCGCGTCGCTTAGGTGAAGGGGCCAAAATGCTCCGTACAAAAGGAGAGCCAGGAACAGGGAATATCGTAGAAGCAGTGCGTCACTTGCGAATGATTAATGCTCAAGTCAGTAAAGTAGTACATATGAGCAAAGACGAGTTAATGACAGAAGCCCGTAATCTTGGTGCTCCGTATGAAATACTACTTGCTATTAAAGAAGCTGGTCGCTTACCGGTTGTGAACTATTCTGCTGGTGGTGTTGCAACGCCTGCTGACGCAGCATTAATGATGGAACTTGGAGCGGACGGAGTCTTTGTTGGTTCAGGTATTTTCAAATCAGATAATCCGGAAGCATTTGCACGTGCTATTGTAGAGGCTACTGCGAATTACCAGGATTACGAGTTGATCGCTAAGCTATCACAAGGAATTGGCACGCCGATGAAAGGTTTGGAAATTTCGAAGCTTGCAGAGAGTGAATTAATGGCGATTCGCAGTTCGTAACTTTTGATTGGATTGGTTCTTCACTTTATTAGGGTATTGATGTTAGAGCAAGTTAAATCTTAGAACCACACGGGAACTGGAGGATTACGTCCAGCCATGGGTTAACTCCAAATTGCATGAGTTATCTCATGGCTACAGTGGTCCCGCATTAGCTTTCCACAAATTACATGAAGTAGCTTTGCGTCTGTGCCAAAGTGATTGTAAAGAGCTACTATATTTTTAGGTTGTCGGTGTTTCCCATGCGAAAATGTACCATGTCACTTGTCAATAATCAGAAATTGTAGTATGGTATATTTAATTTCACATTATTACGATGATAGGAAGCAGTAGCGACAGTGTTTTTTTTAGAGAGCTAGCGGATGGTGAAAGCTAGTAAAAACCGTTGTGAATCCGTCCTGGAGTAGCAAAGCCGAATCAGTAGGTTTTGCCGGTCAGTTGAGCCGATATCTCAAACAAGTGGGCTGGGCAATCAGCCAATTTGGGTGGCAACGCGGGTAGTTCTCGTCCCTATTTTAGGGGATGGAGGGCTTTTTTTATTGTCTTTTATTATCAGTGATGTAAATACAAGGAGGCGGATGGCGTGCTAGACAGTAAACTATTGCGTGCAAATTTTGAAGAAGTAAAAGCCAAGCTCAGTAAACGCGGAGAAGATTTAACCGACTTTGAAAAGTTTGGTGGTCTTGATGAGAAACGTCGCGAAATCTTATCTAAAGTAGAAGTACTAAAAGCTGAGCGTAATGAAGTATCACAACAAGTAGCACAAATGAAGCGCAATAAAGAAGATGCAGATGAAGTCATCGCAAAGATGAAAAAGGTCGGCGAGGAAATCAAAGCGTATGATCAAGAGCTTGCTACAGTTGAAGAGGAATTGAATTATGTGCTTATGCGTATTCCGAACATTCCACATGATAGTGTGCCAGTAGGGGATAGTGAAGATGACAATGTAGAAGTCCGTACGTGGGGAGAGTTACCAACGTTTAACTTCGAACCTAAACCACACTGGGAAATTGGAACGGATCTTCAACTACTTGATTTTGAACGAGCAGCAAAAGTGACAGGTAGTCGTTTTGTGTTTTATCGCGGACTCGGTGCACGACTTGAACGTGCACTGATCAACTTCATGCTGGATCTTCATCAAGAAGAACATGGCTACGAGGAAATGCTGCCACCATATTTAGTAAACCGTACAAGCTTGACTGGAACAGGACAACTGCCGAAGTTTGAAGAAGATGCGTTCTTGATTGAAGAAGAGGACTACTTCTTGATCCCGACATCTGAAGTTCCCGTTACCAATTTCTATCGCGATGAAATCTTGGAAGGGTCTAAGTTGCCGATTGCGTTCACAGCATACAGTACAAATTTCCGTTCTGAAGCAGGATCTGCAGGTCGTGATACACGTGGATTAATTCGTCAGCATCAGTTCAATAAAGTGGAGTTGGTTCGCTTTGTGAAACCGGAAGATTCATATGATGAGTTGGAAAAATTGACTGGCCATGCGGAAAATGTATTGCAGTTGTTGAAATTACCGTATCGTGCTCTCAAGATGTGCACAGCAGATTTAGGTTTCACAGCTGCCAAGAAGTACGATTTGGAAGTATGGATTCCTACACAAAATGTCTATAGAGAAATTTCTTCTTGTTCTAACTTTGAGGATTTCCAGGCGCGTCGAGCACATATCCGTTTCCGTCGTGAGCCGGGTGCGAAGCCTGAATATGTTCATACATTGAACGGTAGTGGTTTGGCTGTTGGTCGTACAGTAGCAGCAATTCTGGAGAATTATCAGCAGGAAGATGGCTCTGTGGTGATTCCAGATGTGCTTCGACCGTACATGGGTGGGAAAGAAAAGATAGAAGCACCTCAGTAAGTAGAAACACACCATTGACTTGTGCTCCACATAATCTACAAGTATGCTTTTTCAAAATCAAAAGCTTATTAGTGAAATACAAAAGAATGAAGCCCTACACTTAGGAGTTTGACTCTAAGCGTTGGGCTTCTTTTTTTGCAGCTTTTCTTTTTTCTCTTAGGGATCGAAAGAAGGTGGTGAGAAGTTGTCCGCACTCTTTACCGAGGACACCCTCTGTTACGATGCATTCATGATTAAACCGGGAGTCGTTAAGTAGATTGTAGAAGGTATGGACGCAGCCACCTTTTGGGTCGCGTGCGCCGTAGACGACTCGTGGAATACGAGATTGTAGTATGGCTCCTGCACACATAGGGCAAGGTTCGAGTGTGACGTATAGTGTAGTGTCTTCTAAACGCCAACTACCTATCTTCTCACAAGCTATTTGGATGGCGGATAGTTCTGCGTGAGTGACAGCATTTTGTGTGGTTTCACGAAGATTATATGCTGCAGCAATTACTTGTTCATTATGTACAATAACCGCACCAATTGGCACTTCAGCTAGAGAGGCAGCTTTTTCTGCTTCTGCTATTGCCAGTCTCATGTAGTATTCATCATCTTTCATCAATTCATCCCTCCTTATCAACAGTCTATCATGCGTAACACCAAAATCAATTAGTGAAATGTTCCACGTGAAACAGACAACAAGAAAACAATAAACGACTTAATATAAGTCACATTGCATATGGTCGTCTATGATAAAATGGAAAGGTAACGAATTGAAAGGGTGAATGGTAAATGTTTGTCCCGTTTATTGCGGTAGAAGGTCCGATTGGTGTAGGGAAGACTACACTCACGGCAGCGATTGCCGAGACCTTTTCATATAATCAATTAAGAGAGATTAGTGGAGAAAATCCTTTTCTCGATCATTTTTATCAAGACAAAGAAAAATGGAGTTTCCAAACGGAAATGTTTTTCCTGTGTAATCGATATGAACAATTGAAGAAAATTAATAAAGAATATATTTCACAAGGATTACCCGTGGTGGCTGATTATCATGTATTTAAAAATATGCTATTTGCGCAACGTACATTAGAGTCAAAAGACTTTGTAAAATATAAAGATATTTATCATATTTTGACGAAAGATCTACCTATGCCGAATGTCGTTATTTCATTGTCGGCATCTATTCCAACATTACTCGACCGAATAGACAAGCGTGGTCGATCGTATGAAGCAGATATGGATTCTGATTATTTACTGCAGCTTTCGGAAGACTATCGTACCTATTTGCCAGAGTTTGAAGCAACGTTTTCCGATGTCCAAGTTATCCATATAAATGGGGATGTAGTAGACTACGTGCGTAATAAAGAAGACATGGATACAATACTAAGCAAAGTTTATGAAGCAGTAGAGAAAGGTAGGAAGCTAAATGAAGTTACCTAATATACCGAAAAATAGTGTATTTGCGGTAGCGGGAATGGTGGGAGTAGGGAAGTCAACAATGGCACATGCGATTGCCAAAAGACTCGGATTTCAAGAGTCCTTGGAAAACGTAGCGGAAAATCCATATTTAGAGAGATTTTACGAAGACTTTGAGCGTTGGAGTTTTCATTTGCAAATCTTCTTTTTGGCAGAACGTTTTAAAGAGCAAAAGCATATCTTTGAAAGCGGTGGCGGTTTTGTACAAGATCGTTCCATTTATGAAGACGTAGGGATCTTTGCTCAAATGCACGCTGATGAAGGAACTATGGAAGCGGTCGACTTTGAAACATATATGCATCTATATGAAGCAATGGTAATGACACCATATTTCCCACATCCGAATGCGCTTATTTACTTGGAAGGACCACTACCTGTCATTCTTGAGCGTATTGAAGAGCGTGGCAGGGATATGGAGACGCAAACACCAAGAAGTTATTGGGAAGAAATGTATCGTCGCTATGAACAGTGGATTGATTCTTTTACTGCATGCCCAGTCATTCGGCTGAACATCGAAGAATATGATTTGATAGGAAATGACGAGGATATTGAGTTGATTATCGGGAAAATAGCTGAAAAAATGAAAGAAACGACACCCCTTATATAAGGCGTGTCGTTTACATTAATGAACAGGAACTTCTGAAAAAAACTCCTGATATAACTCTCGAAGGACAATGTTTTCATCTTTTTCTTGAATACCGAATACTAAACTGACCTCTGAAGAACCTTGGTTGATCATTTCGATATTTGCACCTGTACGAGCTATAGCAGATGCCGCGCGTGCTGCCAATCCTCTTGCATGGCGCATGCCTTCACCCACCAGTACTACCATGGAATAACCACGTTGGAAATGTACATCATCAGGACATAACTCTTGTCCTATGCGCTTAACGATACGTGCTTCCTTTTCGGGTGTTAAATGCTCATCGCGAATAATAACAGACAAGTTATCAATACCTGACGGTGTATGTTCAAATGGAATTTCTTCTTCTTCCAAGATTTGTAGCAAGTGACGTCCAAAACCAATTTCTAGGTTCATCAAGTACTTAGCAACGAAGAGTGTAGAAAACCCTTTATCAGCAGCGATTCCGACAACAGATTGAAGGCTATGGTCACGGTCCCGAACAATCATTGTGCCGGGCGCACTTGGATTGTTGGTGTTCTTAATGCAAACAGGAATCTTGTGCCGAAATGCAGGCACTAAAGCTTCCTCGTGAAACACAGAAAACCCTGCATATGCAAGCTCACGCATTTCTCGGTATGTCATAGCATCGATCGCACGTGGATTTTCAATAACTGTTGGATTTGCTGAGAAAACTGAATCTACATCGGTGAAGTTTTCATAAAGTTCTGCATTCGTTGCTGCCGCTAGCAGGGCGCCTGTAATATCTGAGCCACCACGGTTAAACGTACGCAATGTTCCGTCTTCTGTGTAGCCGAAGAAGCCTGGAAATACAATGATACCTTCTTTATCACGTAGTTTACAGAGCTTTTCATTGCCTTCTGGGAGAGCGCGTACACGTTCTGGACGATGGTTAACAAGTAATCCACCGTCACGGGGGTTTACATACTCTGCTTCGACACCGATATGCCGGAAGTAAGCCGCAATCATTTTTGCATTATTGTCTTCCCCAGCGGCTTTCAAGCTGTCTACGTATAGAATTTCATCAGATTGATCTTTATTCAGGCGTCTAATAACATCTTGCTCAATTACTTGTGCAATTTCTTCATCTAAGCCAAGTCCTTCTGCAATTTCTTTGTAACGGTCCACAACCATTTGCAGCGAATCTAGAGTGTCTTCACCAGCAAGTGAGGCATTTGCCAAATCAATAAGCAAATCAGTTACCTTAATGTCAGAAGAAAACCGTTTACCTGGCGCAGAAACTACGACAATCTTTCTCGATGGGTCGGATACAACAATGTCGACCACTTTCCGAATTTGTTCCGCGGATGCGACGGATGTTCCGCCAAATTTACAAACTTTCATTGGGTACCAGATCCTATCTTTTTTGAGATTATCTATCTATTTTTAGAAGATTCGTGAAAACAGGTTGTTATTAAAGGCAGAATTCTCTATAATTGTCCTTATACGAAGAACGATTGTTTTTTCATAGTGTACATATAGTTAGGAGAATCGTCAAATGAAAAATGAAAAAAAAGAAATTAATATTGGTTTGCTAGGTTATGGAGTAGTGGGAAGCGGCGTTGCAACGATCTTGCATAATCATCAAGATGACCTGCGACATAAACTTGGCGTTCCTGTGTCTATCAAAAAAGTCCTTGTTAAAAACTTGGATAAAAAACGCAATGGCGTGATACCTAAAGAAATGTTCACTACATCACTTGAAGAAGTGTTAAACGACCCTGAAATTGATTTAATTATTGAAGTGACAGGAGGTTCGTCTGAAGCAATTCGACGTTCACTTGAAGCGGGTAAGGGTGTTGTCACTGCAAACAAGGATGTCATGGCAGAGTCGGGACCTGAATTATTAAAATTAGCGGATGAAAATAAATGCGACTTATTATATGAAGCGAGTGTGGGTGGCGGTATTCCATTAATCCGTACATTAGAAGATGGATTAGCGTCCGACCGCATTACCGCATTAACAGGAATCGTTAATGGAACGACTAACTTCATTTTAACAAAGATGAAGCATGAAAATAAGACTTATGAAGACGCGTTGGCGGAAGCCACGGAACTGGGCTTTGCGGAAGCTGATCCTTCAGCTGATGTAGATGGTATTGATGCAGCGCGTAAGATGGTTATTCTCGCGTCACTATCCTTTTCCACAGAAGTGCATCTTGATGATGTATTTGTCCGTGGCATGAAGGAAATTGCAGACGGTGATCTTCAGCTTGCAGAGCAATTCGGTTACACAATTAAAATGACGGGTTCTGCCAAAAAAGATGAAGAAGGAATTGAAGTAGCTGTTGAGCCAGTATTTGTTCATAACTCTCATCCACTTGCTACTGTCAATAATGAATTCAACGCAGTGTATGTGTACAGTGATTCAGTAGGGGAGACAATGTTCTATGGACCTGGAGCTGGTTCATTACCTACAGCGACTTCCGTAACAGGTGACGTAGTGGCGGCTTGCCGAAATATTTTGCTCGGCGTGAATGGTAAGAGAATGCATTCACCGCAATTTGAACGCAAAGTAAAAACGGATAATCAGAAGTATGCTCGCTATTTCCACCGTATAACGGTACGTGACGAAGTAGGCGTGTTGACGGAATTGACATCTATTTATAGTCACCATAAAGCGAGTCTAGCGACAGTTGTTCAAGATTCAGATATGCACGGTGAAGGCGCGGATTTAATCTTCATTACACATAAAATTTCCCGTCAACAACATTTAGATATTTTAACAGACTTAAAAGATACACCTGCGGTCATTGACATTTCAAGTCATTACCGTGTGGAAGGAGAATAAGGAATTATGAGAAGATGGAATGGATTGATTGAAGAATATAAAGAATGGTTGCCGGTGACAGAGAATACTCCTTCATTGACATTGCAAGAAGGAAATACACCGTTAATCCATCTCGAGAACTTATCAAAACAATGGGGAATCAATCTGTATGTGAAAACAGAAGGAACGAATCCAACAGGTTCATTTAAAGACCGCGGAATGGTAATGGCAGTTGCAAAAGCGAAAGAAGAAGGGAAAACAGCGTTGATCTGTGCTTCAACGGGTAACACATCTGCTGCAGCTGCAGCATATGGTGCACGTGCAGGTATGCGTACAATTGTCGTTATTCCTGAAGGTCGTATTGCATTAGGCAAGCTGGCGCAGGCGAAAATGTATGGTGCCGAAATCGTCGCTATTGAAGGAAACTTTGACGAAGCACTCCGTATGGTACGTGAACTAGGCGAAGGGAAAATTGCGTTGGTGAACTCTGTGAACCCTTATCGACTTGAAGGCCAGAAGACCGTAGCATTTGAAACAATTGAACAGCTCGGTAGTGTACCGGATATCTTCGCTTTGCCTGTTGGAAACGCGGGTAACATTTCCGCGGCATGGAAAGGTTTCAAAGAATACGCAGAGAAAAAAGGTACGGCTACACCGAAGTTACTAGGAGTTCAAGCAGACGGTGCAGCGCCAATCGTATATGACCGTGTATTCGAAGAGCCCGAAACGGTAGCAACAGCAATCCGTATCGGAAACCCTGCAAGTTGGCATTTGGCAACGCAAGCACTTGAAGAATCTGGTGGCGACATTTTATCCGCTACTGATGAGGAAATCTTGGAAGCTTACCAATTACTAGCTGCAACAGACGGGATCTTTGCAGAGCCAGCATCTTGTGCAACAATTGCGGGTATCAAGAAACGACTAGATGCGGGATTGATTGAAAAAGGAACAACGATAGTTGGAATCCTAACAGGTAATGGATTGAAGGATCCTGAAACAGCAATCAATGTTAATGCACATAAGCCTATGATGACAAATGAACAGTTCGATAACTTCTTAAAAGAATTGAAAGAGGGGACAAACTAATGACAGAAGCCGGTTTTTCAGTGACCGTACCAGCCACAACGGCTAATCTCGGACCCGGCTTCGATCATTTAGGTCTTGCCCTCTCACTTAACATGACGATAGAAGTTACACCGGCCAACGCGTGGTATGTTTTGTATCAAGATAAAGAGTATGCTGCATTGCCAACGGATGAAACAAATTTAATCGTGCAGACTATTCAGCATGTAGCAACGCGGTATGATCGAGTCATTGCATCGCAAAAGTTAGTAGTACGTTCAGACATTCCTTTAGGAAAAGGTTTAGGTAGTAGTGCTACGGCAATTGCCGCAGGTATTGAAATCGCAAGTGAACTAGCGGACTTGCAACTGTCTCCAAAAGATAAGTTGCGAATCGGTAGCGAACTGGAAGGACATGCCGATAACGTT
This sequence comes from Sporosarcina ureae, assembly GCF_002101375.1. Classification (GTDB taxonomy): domain Bacteria; phylum Bacillota; class Bacilli; order Bacillales_A; family Planococcaceae; genus Sporosarcina; species Sporosarcina ureae_B. Next base: position 1,916,422 of record NZ_CP015207.1, read on the forward strand.
ACCGCTGCATTGATTGGAGGGATGACAGTATCGTACTTCGCCGAAGATGAGATGGAAGTGCTCACATTCCCTGCACCTCCAATTGGTATTGTCATATTAGTGCCACCGGTTGCTTTAAAGACAGAAGCTTCGCGTGGGTTGCTACCTGAGCGACTGACGCATAAAGTTGCAGTACGCGGAAGTGCAGCGGGCAGTGTGATGACAGCCGCTATTGCGCAATCGGATTGGGTGACGGCAGGCCGCATGATGGAACGAGATCAATATCATGAGCCCTATCGAAAAGTTGGATTCCCTAACTTTGATGAAATACGTTTAGCTTGTAAGGAAGCAGGCGCGTACGGTATGACAATCAGTGGAGCGGGCCCGTCTCTTTTCGTAGCTGTACCACCAGGAACAGAGCAACAAGTGGCGGCATCATTAGAACAAAGCTTTCCCCATTATCAAGCACTTGCACTGCAACCCGCAGAGGCAGGCGCATACATTACAAAATAAAAACAGCGTCAGGACTGATTCAGTCTCTGGCGCTGTTTTTTCATAATGGATGTATTCTTTTCAGGAATTTATAATTGTATACCAGTCGGCCGTATCTGCCTAGACCGCAGTTCGGTGGTTTGTAATTAAGTTATTATTTTTAAGCAATAAAAAAACGTTACATCGAGTAACGTATGCTGTCAAAAATATGGCGGAGGAAGAGGGATTCGAACCCCCGCGGGCTTTAACACCCCTGTCGGTTTTCAAGACCGATCCCTTCAGCCGGGCTTGGGTATTCCTCCGTATCAGACAAATAATATCTTATCACGTCTTTTTTAAAACGTCAACCATTATTTTTTCCTTTTTTCTCATAGCAATAAATGAAGTGCCAATAATAAAACTCATTAAGGCAACGAACTGCATTAATACACCATACATGAAGTTGATATCCGATTGTGAGAAAATAATTACCAATAAGCTAAGCAGGCGGTAGACAACACAATGAGCGCATAACGTTTAGTTTGATCCATGGTAATCCCTCCATTGGAATTCAATTAGTATACTATCTAATATATTCGGACAAAAGGTTTTTCGCCGTTTATACAGTAGGATATTGAAACACATTCTGAAGATTACAGGGTTTACCGTTGCAATCATAATTAACTATGGGTATAATAATAAATGCCGTGCTAGGTGGGGAATTAGCGGTGCCCTGTAACTTGCAATCCGCTCTAGCAAGACTGAATTCCTTTTCTGAGGCTGTCCGCATGTAGGGTCTGCCTCTTGCACGTAGTGTTGACGTCTGGGTCCTGCGCAATGGGAACCCATGAATCATGTCAGGTCCGGAAGGAAGCAGCATTAAGTGGACTCTCTCATGTGCCGCGGGGTAGCCTAGACCGAGCCAACGACAAGAGTAACGCTTATGTGCGGCAGTCGAAGATAGGTGCACGGCATTAATTCAATAATTCACTCGTCCATTTCATTATGGACGAGTTTTTTATGTCCCTAAAGTAGTGTATACTTCAAAGTAGTACGCATAACTGAAAGGGAGCGATTTACATTGTCTGAGAAAAAAATGAACGTTGAAAGTTTTAATTTGGATCATACGAAAGTGAAAGCACCTTATATTCGATTAGCGGGAACTACTGAAGGAAAGAATGGCGATAAGATCTTGAAATATGATATCCGCTTTTGTCAGCCAAATACAGATCACATGGATATGCCCGCCCTTCATTCACTAGAACATATGATGGCAGAATTCAGCCGTAACCACTCGGATCAAATCGTCGATATCAGTCCAATGGGCTGTCAGACAGGTTATTATCTAGCCGTCATCAATCATGATGACTATAACGATATTCTTTCTATAGTAGAGAATACATTAAATGACGTACTGTTGGCGACGGAAGTACCAGCATGTAACGAAATACAGTGTGGCTGGGCAGCAAGTCATAGCCTAGAAGGGGCAAAAGAAATTGCACGCACAATGCTTGATAAGAAAGACGAATGGACGGAAGTATTTGCGTAATATTTTAAAGCGATATACGGTGAAAAATTCGTGTTTCATGTTATGATAAAAGTATTATGCAATCGGAGAAAAAGGGGGAAAAGCAGTTGATTTACCAAGCACTATACCGCGCTTACAGACCGCAGGCTTTTGGTGAAATGTCAGGTCAGCAGGCGATCAAGCAAACTCTGCAAAATACCCTTCTCCATCAGAAGACGACACATGCGTATCTATTCTCAGGACCTCGTGGAACGGGAAAGACGAGTGCGGCGAAGATATTTGCAAAAGCACTTAACTGTGAAAACGGACCAGCAACAGAACCATGCAATGAATGCGAGACGTGCAAAAGCATTACAGAAGGATCGAACACGGATGTAACTGAGTTTGATGCGGCTTCCAATTCGCGCGTAGAAGAAATTCGTGACATTATTGAACGTGTGCATGTGGCACCTTCCAACGCACGATTTAAAGTCTATATTATTGATGAAGTGCATATGCTGTCCAATTCAGCTTTTAATGCATTGTTGAAGACACTGGAAGAACCTCCAGCCCACGTCGTATTTATTCTGGCGACTACGGAACCTCATAAGTTGCCGCTCACTATCATTTCTAGATGTCAGCGATTTGATTTCAAACCTATTACGTCACCTGAAATCATTGAGCGAATGGAGAAGGTTATTGGAGATATTGGAGTTACTGCGGAGACCGGAGCATTGCGCGCAATCGCACAAGCTGCGACAGGTGGAATGCGGGATGCACTTAGTATGCTTGACCAAGCCGTGTCGTTTAGCGGAGACAAGTTGACAACAAGTGATGCGTTGCTTGTGACTGGAGCAATTGGTGAAGAAATATTTTATCAACTTGCACAATCAATTCAAGCGAAAGACGCGGGATCCGCATTGTCTTTATTGCATAAACTGATTGCTGAAGGTAAAGATGTAGGTAGACTTGCCGAAGACATGATTACATTTTTCCGCGATATTTTACTGCTTGGCACCGCGCCCGAATTGACAAATCTTCTGGAGTTGATTTCAGATGGTGAAAGATTTCAAGAGCTTGCCCAAGAGTTTCATTCGGATGAATTATACCGGTACATCGATATCCTCTCAAAAACACAACAAGAAATGCGTTTTTCTAATCACGGGAAGGTCTATATCGAATCCGCTTTATTGAAAATGATTCATTCTGGAGAGCAACGACAAGTATCTACTTCCGTAGCCGATCCTGAAATGGCCCAGAAGTTTGCAATGCTAGAACAGACCGTTAGACAACTTCAGCAACAAGTAGCAGCAGGGGCTGTGCAACAAGCCACCGAACCACAAGCACCTGCAAAAAGAGCTGCCTCAACTGCTTCTAGGTCTGCCAAAGTACCAACGGGTAAAATTATAGAGGTTTTAAAAGCGGCAACAAAGTCCGATATTCAAGTGATTCGTGAGCAATGGGCAGGTATGATGCAAAGTATGCAACGTTCGCACGCTGCTTTGTTGGAAGAGACGGAGCCTGTAGCAGCATCTGAGACGGCATTTGTGCTAAAATTTAAATATGAAATTCATTGCTTGATGGCTTCTGAAAATGCTACATTACAAGCAGGCTTATCGGATGCGTTACTGCGGCTGACAGGCAAAGGTTATGAAGTAATCTATGTAGCGGAAGAAAGCTGGTTGCAAGTTCGTGCTGATTTCATTCAAAAAAGTGGATTGGCTAGTCAAAAAAGTAAGGAAAACCCTCAACAGTCAGTAGATGAACAACAAACGTCGGCGTTTATAGAAGAAGCAACAATTGAAGACGCAGACCCACTCGTAACTGAAGCTGAGAAAATGTTTGGAAAAGATTTTATTACAATAGAAGAGTAATTTACTAAGGAGGAATTATTTATGCGTGGAGCAGGGAATATGCAAGGTATGATGAAGCAGATGCAGAAGATGCAAAAGAAGATGGCAGAGGCACAGGAGAACTTAGGAAATGAGCGAATGGAAGGTACAGCAGGTGGTGGGATGGTAAAAGTAATCGTCTCAGGCCATAAAGAAGTACTTGAAGTAATCATTGATCCAGAAGCGGTAGATCCAGAAGACGTAGAAATCTTACAAGACTTGATTGTCATAGCTACAAATGATGCTATTGCAAAAGCGGAAGAAATTACGAACTCCACAATGGGCCAATTTACAAAAGGAATGAACTTGCCCGGGATGTTCTAGGAGGTTGTATAATGCATTATCCTGAACCTATATCTAAATTAATGGATAGCTTTATGAAATTGCCAGGCATTGGCCCCAAAACTGCGGGTCGTCTGGCGTTTTTTGTATTAAGTATGAAAGAAGATACTGTGCTAGATTTTGCTAAAGCGTTAGTGGATGCGAAACGTAATCTTCAGTTTTGTTCAGTTTGTGGCCATATTACTGATATCGATCCGTGTTACATCTGTCAGGATCAATCACGTGATCGCTCGACAATATGTGTCGTGCAAGATCCGAAAGACGTGATTGCCATGGAGAAAATGCGTGACTATCGTGGTTTGTACCATGTATTACAAGGTGCAATATCACCGATGGACGGAATCGGGCCGGAAGATATCAATGTTCCATCATTACTAACTAGACTTCAAGAGGACGAAGTGCAGGAATTGATTCTTGCGACGAACCCTACTATAGAAGGAGAAGCAACGGCCATGTATATTTCGAGGCTGGTTAAACCATCCGGAATCACGACAACGCGTATCGCTCATGGCTTACCTGTCGGTGGAGATCTAGAATATGCGGATGAAGTTACATTGTCTAGAGCATTGGAAGGTCGTCGAGAATTATAAAAAGAATTAAAAGGTAGGGAACGACTAGACTAATCCTCTGCAGAGGCGCATATAGATAAGTATCTATGAGATAGAAAGGGCGTTTTCTGTGAGGATTTTAGTCATAGCTATATTAGGAGCCGTTGCATTATTGCTTTTAAGTATGAGTCGGACCACTCTTGAAAAAAACATGGAGCGCTTATCGGTATTCTGGTTTAGATTAGCTTTTGCGTTCTTTATTCTTTTCTTAATGAATATCGCTGGTGGATTTATTGGAATCTACGTACCTGTAAACATTGCATCTGGCATGATCTTAGCTATACTAGGGGTGCCGGGATTCGCGGCGCTATGCGGTTTCGCCATTCTTTTTTAAAAGAATGGTGAAAAAGCTTGCATTCCCACAAATGCGGTGGTATATTTATAAGCGTCGCATCAAGCAGTTGCGAAAACATCAAACTTAACAAGAAAAAATTTTTAAGTAAAAGTGTTGACAACGAAATGATGAGATGTTAATATTAGAAAGTTGCCTCTTACGAGAGACCAACCGAATGAACCTTGAAAACTGAACAGCAAAACGTTAACGAAATACAGTTGGTGCATCTAACGATGACACAAACAAAATGAGTATCTTAATTGATGCCAGCAAATGAAACTCGAGCTAATCGAATTTCTCTTATGGAGAGTTTGATCCTGGCTCAGGACGAACGCTGGCGGCATGCCTAATACATGCAAGTCGAGCGAACTGTTGGAAGCTTGCTTCCTTCAGTTAGCGGCGGACGGGTGAGTAACACGTGGGCAACCTGCCCTTCAGATGGGGATAACTCCGGGAAACCGGGGCTAATACCGAATAATCCATTTTCTCGCATGAGGAAATGTTGAAAGACGGCGTCTCGCTGTCACTGAAGGATGGGCCCGCGGCGCATTAGCTAGTTGGTGGGGTAATGGCTCACCAAGGCCACGATGCGTAGCCGACCTGAGAGGGTGATCGGCCACACTGGGACTGAGACACGGCCCAGACTCCTACGGGAGGCAGCAGTAGGGAATCTTCCACAATGGACGAAAGTCTGATGGAGCAATGCCGCGTGAGTGAAGAAGGTTTTCGGATCGTAAAGCTCTGTTGTAAGGGAAGAACAAGTACAGGAGTAACTGTCTGTACCTTGACGGTACCTTACCAGAAAGCCACGGCTAACTACGTGCCAGCAGCCGCGGTAATACGTAGGTGGCAAGCGTTGTCCGGAATTATTGGGCGTAAAGCGCGCGCAGGCGGTCCTTTAAGTCTGATGTGAAAGCCCACGGCTCAACCGTGGAGGGTCATTGGAAACTGGAGGACTTGAGTACAGAAGAGGAAAGCGGAATTCCACGTGTAGCGGTGAAATGCGTAGAGATGTGGAGGAACACCAGTGGCGAAGGCGGCTTTCTGGTCTGTAACTGACGCTGAGGCGCGAAAGCGTGGGGAGCAAACAGGATTAGATACCCTGGTAGTCCACGCCGTAAACGATGAGTGCTAAGTGTTAGGGGGTTTCCGCCCCTTAGTGCTGCAGCTAACGCATTAAGCACTCCGCCTGGGGAGTACGGCCGCAAGGCTGAAACTCAAAGGAATTGACGGGGACCCGCACAAGCGGTGGAGCATGTGGTTTAATTCGAAGCAACGCGAAGAACCTTACCAGGTCTTGACATCCCAGTGACCGTCATGGAGACATGATTTTCCCTTCGGGGACACTGGTGACAGGTGGTGCATGGTTGTCGTCAGCTCGTGTCGTGAGATGTTGGGTTAAGTCCCGCAACGAGCGCAACCCTTAATGTTAGTTGCCATCATTTAGTTGGGCACTCTAATGTGACTGCCGGTGACAAACCGGAGGAAGGTGGGGATGACGTCAAATCATCATGCCCCTTATGACCTGGGCTACACACGTGCTACAATGGACGATACAGAGGGCTGCAAACCCGCGAGGGGGAGCCAATCCCAGAAAATCGTTCCCAGTTCGGATTGCAGGCTGCAACTCGCCTGCATGAAGCCGGAATCGCTAGTAATCGTGGATCAGCATGCCACGGTGAATACGTTCCCGGGTCTTGTACACACCGCCCGTCACACCACGAGAGTTTGTAACACCCGAAGTCGGTGGGGTAACCCTTAGGGGAGCTAGCCGCCGAAGGTGGGACAGATGATTGGGGTGAAGTCGTAACAAGGTAGCCGTATCGGAAGGTGCGGCTGGATCACCTCCTTTCTAAGGATAATGTTTTCTTGCCTGAAATACGGAAGAAACATTCGGAAGATAGATCTTCGATCTATCACGTTAACGTTTTGCGTTCAGTTTTGAAGGCTCATATCGTGAGTGTTCAAAACTTTTTTCTTGTTCATTGAAAACTGGATAAAACGACATTGAAAGTAATCAAGTAATCAACCGAGTCGCATATATGCGATTCAAGCAATCTTTTTAACCGATGGAATCCTATCGCTAGGATGAAATTGGACCTTTTATAGGTTAAGTTAGAAAGGGCGCACGGCGGATGCCTTGGCACTAGGAGCCGATGAAGGACGGCACTAACACCGATATGCTTCGGGGAGCTGTAAGTGAGCTTTGATCCGAAGATTTCCGAATGGGGAAACCCACTGTCCATAATGGGACAGTACGTGTATGTGAATACATAGCATACTCGTGGCACACCCGGAGAACTGAAACATCTAAGTACCCGGAGGAAGAGAAAGAAACATCGATTCCCTTAGTAGCGGCGAGCGAAACGGGAAGAGCCCAAACCAAGAAGCTTGCTTCTTGGGGTTGTAGGACACTCTATACGGAGTTACAAAGGAATGTGTTAGATGAAGCGACCTGGAAAGGTCTGCCAAAGAGGGTAAAAGCCCCGTAGTCGAAAGCATATTCTCTCCAGAGTGGATCCTGAGTACGGCGGAACACGTGAAATTCCGTCGGAATCCGGGAGGACCATCTCCCAAGGCTAAATACTCCCTAGTGACCGATAGTGAACCAGTACCGTGAGGGAAAGGTGAAAAGCACCCCGGAAGGGGAGTGAAATAGATCCTGAAACCGTGCGCTTACAAATTGTCAGAGCCCGTTAATGGGTGATGGCGTGCCTTTTGTAGAATGAACCGGCGAGTTACGATTCCATGCAAGGTTAAGCTGAGAAAGCGGAGCCGCAGCGAAAGCGAGTCTGAATAGGGCGAATCAGTATGGGGTCGTAGACCCGAAACCAGGTGATCTACCCATGTCCAGGGTGAAGGTCAGGTAACACTGACTGGAGGCCCGAACCCACGTATGTTGAAAAATGCGGGGATGAGGTGTGGGTAGCGGTGAAATTCCAATCGAACCTGGAGATAGCTGGTTCTCTCCGAAATAGCTTTAGGGCTAGCCTCAAACGAAAGAATCTCGGAGGTAGAGCACTGTTTGGACGAGGGGCCCATCCCGGGTTACCGAATTCAGACAAACTCCGAATGCCGATGATTTATGTTTGGGAGTCAGACAGTGGGTGATAAGATCCATTGTCGAGAGGGAAACAGCCCAGACCACCAGCTAAGGTCCCCAAGTATCTGTTAAGTGGAAAAGGATGTGGCGTTGCCCAGACAACCAGGATGTTGGCTTAGAAGCAGCCATCATTTAAAGAGTGCGTAATAGCTCACTGGTCGAGTGGCGCTGCGCCGAAAATGTACCGGGGCTAAACAGATCACCGAAGCTGTGGATTGACCTTAGGGTCAATGGTAGGAGAGCGTTCCAAGGGCGTTGAAGCTAGACCGGAAGGACTGGTGGAGCGCTTGGAAGTGAGAATGCCGGTATGAGTAGCGAAAGAAGGGTGAGAATCCCTTCCACCGAATGCCCAAGGTTTCCTGAGGAAGGCTCGTCCGCTCAGGGTTAGTCAGGACCTAAGTCGAGGCCGATAGGCGTAGACGATGGACAACAGGTTGATATTCCTGTACCACCTCCCCGCCGTTTGAGTAATGGGGGGACGCAGTAGGATAGGGTGAGCACACAGTTGGTTGTGTGTCTAAGCAGTGAGGTGGAGAACGAGGCAAATCCCGTTCTCATATAACACTAGGCTGTGATGGCGAGGAGATTAATCTCCAGAGTCCCTGATTTCACACTGCCAAGAAAAGCCTCTAGCGAGGCGGGAGGTGCCTGTACCGCAAACCGACACAGGTAGGCGAGGAGAGAATCCTAAGGTGATCGAGAGAACTCTCGTTAAGGAACTCGGCAAAATGACCCCGTAACTTCGGGAGAAGGGGTGCTCTGGTAGGGTGAATAGCCCGAGAGAGCCGCAGTGAATAGGCCCAGGCGACTGTTTAGCAAAAACACAGGTCTCTGCAAAATCGTAAGATGACGTATAGGGGCTGACGCCTGCCCGGTGCTGGAAGGTTAAGAGGAGGGGTTAGCGCAAGCGAAGCTCTGAATTGAAGCCCCAGTAAACGGCGGCCGTAACTATAACGGTCCTAAGGTAGCGAAATTCCTTGTCGGGTAAGTTCCGACCCGCACGAAAGGCGTAACGATCTGGGCACTGTCTCAACGAGAGACTCGGTGAAATTATAATATGCGTGAAGATGCGCATTACCCGCGACAGGACGGAAAGACCCCGTGGAGCTTTACTGTAGCCTGATATTGAATTCCGGTGCAGCCTGTACAGGATAGGTAGGAGCCTTGGATTCCGGAGCGCTAGCTTCGGAGGAGGCATTGGTGGGATACTACCCTGGCTGTATTGGACTTCTAACCCTTGCCCGTGATCCGGGCAGGAGACAGTGTCAGGTGGACAGTTTGACTGGGGCGGTCGCCTCCTAAAGAGTAACGGAGGCGCTCAAAGGTTTCCTCAGAATGGTTGGACATCATTCGCAGAGTGCAAAGGCATAAGGAAGCTTGACTGCGAGACCTACAAGTCGAGCAGGGTCGAAAGACGGACTTAGTGATCCGGTGGTTCCGCATGGAAGGGCCATCGCTCAACGGATAAAAGCTACCCCGGGGATAACAGGCTTATCTCCCCCAAGAGTCCACATCGACGGGGAGGTTTGGCACCTCGATGTCGGCTCGTCGCATCCTGGGGCTGTAGTCGGTCCCAAGGGTTGGGCTGTTCGCCCATTAAAGCGGCACGCGAGCTGGGTTCAGAACGTCGTGAGACAGTTCGGTCCCTATCCGTCGCGGGCGCAGGAAATTTGAGGAGAGCTGTCCTTAGTACGAGAGGACCGGGATGGACATACCGCTGGTGTACCAGTTGTCTTGCCAAAGGCATCGCTGGGTAGCTATGTATGGACGGGATAAATGCTGAAAGCATCTAAGCATGAAGCCCCCTTCAAGATGAGATTTCCCATTACGCAAGTAAGTAAGATCCCTCAAAGATGATGAGGTGGATAGGTCTGGGGTGTAAGTACGGCGACGTATGTAGCTGACAGATACTAATCGATCGAGGACTTAACCTATACTAAAAAGTAGTTACTTGAACTACACCAATGTCTTTTATTCAGTTTTGAGTGAACAAGCTTTACTCAAAGAGTCTAGTAACGATGGCGAAGAGGTCACACCCGTTCCCATACCGAACACGGAAGTTAAGCTCTTCAGCGCCGATGGTAGTTGGGGGTTTCCCCCTGTGAGAGTAGGACGTTGCTAGGCATGCGAAGCCATTCCCTTTGGGGAGTGGCTTTTTTGTGTTTTATCACAGTAATACTCACTAGACAAATGAGTCAAAAAAAAACAATCCATGTCGGAAAGCCCATGGATTTGATAGCGATTATTTCTATTCAATACAATTCAATTGTAGCCGGATAATCATACGGAGTAGTAAATATCGTCTTCGCTTTCGTAGCGTACATTAATACAGAGCCCATTGTCGCATTGAAATTTAAGTCTAATAATGTCCAGATGACCAGTAAGAATTGAAAATGAATGTCGGTCCTGTTGTACAGGTAAAAGAGAATAATGGATAATATCAAAAATAAGGGAAGACAAATCTTCATAAGAAGTAAAGACATAATATTCATTAACTATATAAGCCGGCATATTGTTCATCTCCTTTTTAACTAGCTCAAAGACTGGATCGACGGGAGAGAGACCATAAATAATTATCCATTTAGCAAGTACCTGAACGCTAATTTCAATAAAGTAAAGGATTTAATTTAATGTGCAAAACCGTAAATAGAAAAATCATTCTACAGTTATTATATAGTAGAATGACAGAGAATACTATTGAGTATTGTTAGTAAAATGAAAGATGGGTGAAAAGATTATTTTTTTAAACTGACCATGGTTTTTACGAAAGCCAATAAAGCATTTTTCTCTAAAGTTGATAGTTGTATGCCATTGTAAGAAACCTTTTCTTCTAATAACTTTTCAAGAGCCATTTCTTTAGTATTTAGTTCGTCTTTTGAAGAAATATATACTTGATCAGACTTATCATTTGGTATAAAGCCGGCCAATATTAGTAGTTCATTCCTATCCACATCTAATGCAGACGCTAATGCACAAATTGATTCACGTGAAGGGTTATATCTTCCTTTTTCCAATGAAGCAATGAAGGAATAGCTAAGATTAGCACGTTCAGCCAAATAACGTAATGTCATTTTTTTTTGTTCTCGGAGTTTCCGCAAGCGTTTCCCAAACTCATTCAATTTCTTCACCCACCTTAATATGTCTAAGTTTGACGTTCTAACTGTATATCTATCATAACCGATACCTTAATAAATATAAAGAAATAGCTAGCAGAGAAATATTCAAAATAGATTTAATAGTGTGTCGTGTCACTTCACATTTATTATTTACCGTAAGTAGGCACAAAGACTAAAATCAAAAATGATTAAAAGTCTATTTTTAATTGGATATTGCAACTAGTGTGGTTGTTTAGCAGATTTATTTCAAATTTCCATAATATTGGCAAGATAATTAACAGATTATATAGACTCTTTTGATAGAAAACAAAGTTTAAGTGTTGACAAAAAAAACATTTAGACATAAAATGTGTTGTAACGCTAAACAAATATTGCGAATTAATTATATAAAGTGTTCTCTGCGTTTAATGGAATGGAAAGTTTCTAGAAAATTTTATTTTAAGAATTTTACTCTATTCTCTAATACGAAAATATTTGTAAAATAAAATATGATTAACTAGTACAAACTACAAGTGATAGTGAGCTTATATACTGGCGACACAATAATTAAGAATATATAGCATTAGGCAAAAAGAATGAAGAGACATATATTACTTATCCAATAGAAATATATTTAATATTAATGACACTACAAATAGACACAAATTATAGAGCAAAAGTGGGGAGTTGGATTAGATGTTTGCCAACAATATAAAAGAGATTAGAAAGAAGATGAATTTAACTCAAGCGGAACTGGCAGAGCAAGTAGGAATCGGTCGTACAGCTTTATCCAAAATAGAAAACGGTGCTTATTATCCAAGTGCTAAAACCATGAAAAAGATTTCGGATGTTCTTAATATGCCGATAGGAGAAATATTTTTCAACTCAGATATTGAGTGAATTGGAAATTATAAATCAGTAGATGCTTAGATAGGTTTTCATGAGTGATAGAAAGGAGTGAAGATCAGTGATCAACAACGGCTCAGATGAAAAGATTAAAATGCCTATTGCTGATAATGAAATTATCGACAGAAGACATATAGATTTGCTTGAAAATAAGAAACTAACGCGATTGACTATTGTACGAGCACCCCTAGGATATGGAAAGTCCATGCTTGTAAGTAAATCAATTGCATATACGAGAGATCATGCAGCGTGGTTGACGCTAGACGAAATGGATAATGACCCCATTCGATTTTGGATTTACGTGATCATGTCAATTGAGAAAAGTGGGACTAAAATTAATGCAGAAAAGTTATTGTCTTTCGTCAAAACAACCCCGCCCTATTCTATGATTATTGATATGTTGTTGGATGAACTCAGTAACCAATCTGGAAGAACCATACTTATTCTGGATGATTATCATAAGGTTGCGAATCAGGCTGTTCATAAAATGATGAATCGCTTCATCGATAATTTACCACATCACGTAAAGGTTTTTATAATAAGTCGTAGTGAAGTACCCCTAATCATTTCTAAATGGAGGATGAAGGGTTGGGTGTACGAGGTTGGTATTGAACAACTTAAATTCCAATTAGATGAAGTACGTGAATTTTACGATAAGCGTTCTCTTAAATCGAGTCATACAATCTTTTATTATCAGCAAGTATTGCGAATTACAGAAGGTTGGCCTTTAGGTATTCAATTGATAAATTTAACTGAATCAGAAGAAGATCCCCAATGGAAAGCGAAAGATTCCTCCATTCTTTCGCCTATCGTGACAAATTACTTACTATTTAAAGCCTTATTCAGTCTCACTCCCTCTATGCAAGATTTTCTCATTCGTACATCGGTATTGAAATATATAACACCGGATAGTTGTAATCAGGTATTGAATCGTAAAGATAGTGAAGAAGTATTGAGAGAGATTGAGAAGAGGGGTCTGTTTATCAATCGTTTGAAGGGCAATCAACTAACGTACAGATACCATAATGTTTTTTCAATTGCTCTACAGAATGAAATGCATCAACGTTTTTCGAAAGACTGTATAACAGAAATTTACGGTAAGGCAGCTCACGTTGAGTATGAACAAGGAGATTATGAAACAGGAATCGAGCTAGCGATCGAAGGGAAATTATTTGATGTAGCCGATCGTTGGATAGAAGAGAATCTAGTAAATATCTTTTCATCAAATCAGACTGAGCTGTTCATGCGGTGGGTCATAGTGTTGCGTAAAAATTCTTTTGAACTCCATGTGGAAACGCTTGTAGTATATGCAATCAATCTAGCTATTCAGTATAAAATGGATAAAGCGGAGTCGATTATCAGAGAGCTTGAACGTAGGCATGAAAAAACGAGTTGGAAAGAGAAAGATTCATTTGAAGATGCTTCGCTGATGTTCGACAGTGTAAAAAAGTTTATATTGTTTACGCGGCATGGAGTGAAAAAGGAAAAAAACTCATATTTACAGGGAAGAATTCATGATTGCTCAATGCCTGCGGATTCCCGATGGAGAAATGTATCGATGATTTACAACCATTTTGAACCACAATTATTAAGAACCAGTTTAGGCAACAGAGGGAAGCTAAACTCCATCAAACGACTTCCTACATTTAATAATATCTTGCGAAGTAATATGTTCCTTGCACATAATCTGGCAGAATACAGTCAAGGTATACAAGCTGAAGTTTTCTATGAAATGGATCTATTATTCGAGTCTGAACAATATATGAAAAAAACTATGGATTATACTGATCGTCATAGTGATCCAGGCTTGTCTGTACCGATGAACATTTTACAAGCTAAAATTTATTTGGCTGATGAACAATTTGTCAAAGCTCAGGGCATACTGAACTATGCAATTGAATCAATGGTTAATACTAACTGGCAATGTATTTTAATTACAATGAAGGCACTAGGTTATATTCGAGAAGGATCCTTCGATCGTGCAGAGTTTGAATTAAATAAATTATCCAACTTAATACATCAGCAAGCGGAACCTTGTTTGGAATTCTGGATGCTTGTAAAAGCAAGACTGTATATGATGAAAGGTAATACGCGAAAAGCACTATATTATATTGATCGAGTCACACAAGAAGCTAAAGAAGAATTTCAAATGACAACTATTATCGAGGTGAAAATACTACGGTCAATCTGTATGTGGAGAAACAACAAGAAAAAGTTAGCAATTGATATACTTCATGACGCACTAGAATTGGCAGTTAGATTAGGTTATAAACGCTTGTTTATAGATGAAAAGGCTTTACATCCAGTGCTGATGAGTTATATAAAAAGTCGAATGAACTTTGAACAACCACAATGGAAAACCGTACCACTTGTTTTTGCCCAGTCGTTACGGACCGATCAAATTATTCGTCCTGTAGCTATTCATCACCATAGTAAACCAAATTTGACTTCCCGCGAGGAAGAGTTGATTAAAGCGCTTGCTGCAGGCTTATCCAACAGGGAAATTGCCGAACAGCTTTTTCTTTCAGAGGGAACTGTAAGAGTGTACTTGTCGAAAGTCTATAAAAAACTCAACGTCAGCTCACGGACTCAAGCAATATTACAGGCCAAGGATTGGCAGTAGACAGGATAACTACTATCGATTAGGAGGTGACTTTCATGATCACGTTGTTAGCCTCAAAAATACAAAAACCTGCCAAGCGTGAAGAGTGGATTAGCAGAGAGAATATGGTTACTGTCCAATATGAAGCTGTGCAATCCAAAGTACTATTTATTACTGCTCCAACTGGTTACGGAAAGACGTCATTTTTGTCTCATTGGTCGGACAACTTGGATGAAAACATCGCATGGCTGAAAGTCGATGAAACCGACAATGATGCTGTCCAATTTTTTCGATATATCGTCTATACTGTCTACTCGGCATGCAATTTGCTTCCACAAGAGAAACTACAACAAAAACTTGCCAATGCAGACCGTGACGAACTGGATACGATGTGGGATTTCTACAAAGAACTAGGTAGTGTAATGACAAAACGAGTTCGATTAATTATCGATGACTTTCATCATATTACTGCTCTAGAACTCTTGGAAATGATCCAGTATTTTGTAATGGATTTGCCCGAATCATTGAAAATTTGCTTCGCCAGTCGTCATCTCCCTCCCTTTACACTTGCACTCTGGCAATCTTTATTTACTGTTACTGAAGTCAAAATGCAGCATCTGCGTTTTACGACTGTAGATATGAAAGTGTTTTTGAAAAAACAACCTCAACAGCAGCAATCAGTATGGCAAGAATTCATTCAGACAGAAGGTTGGCCTGCAGGACTACGTAATGTTGTACAGTCACAAGATACATGTGATCTGCAGCATGTTAGCAGGCACCAGCAGTACACTATGAATGTGTTAATGAATGATCTGTGGGATGACTTTTCCAGCTCGGCACAGCATTTCCTATTAGCAACATCCATTCTGAGCACTATGGATCAAAGAGTATGTGACGCACTACTTGGGAATAAAGAAAGTCTGGTTCATTTAAGGGATTTAGAAGGAAAGGGTTTCTTCATAGAGATGGACACACAAAAAAACGCACGTTATCGTTATCATCCTCTTTTCGCTATAGCTTTACAGCAAAACTTGCAACAAACCTACCCAAGGGAGTTTGTATTCAAGTTGCATAAAAAAGCAGCAGGAATATACTTTCAGCAAGGTGATATTGTGCGTGCAATCACACATGCTTTGTTAGGAAAGGCGTATCCACTTGCTATCACTTGGATGATGAATTACGGCGAAGACATTGTTAGGAATGGAGAAACTTCGACTTTCCTAGCTTGGTGCCACGAATTTGAAGAAGCACATATTCCATTATCTTTAGATCTTCAGTTACTGTATGCTTTTTCTCTTCTTGCCGAGCACCAAGTGGATGCAGCGGATCTTGTCACAAGCAAAATGACAGCACAAGAGAATCGGAAAGAATGGAATGCTTTTATCGTAAGAAGCCAATCTGCTGCCTACGATTATTTCTTAATCAAGTCCTACATCACAATCATTCGAATGGGTGGAGCAACAGAAGTGGGAGAGTGGCTCCAAAAAGGTTTTGATTTACAAGTGCAGAAGCATTCCAAATTGTATTTAATGCCACTTCAGTTCAATAAAACGGAACCTACGTTGTCACGTACGCCATTAGGTTCTTATAAAAAGTCGGCCATCCATGAATACCGAAAATTGCAATTGAAACGTCAATCCTGCCAAAGAAATAAACTTTCTATCGTCGGTTATTATCACGGAATTCAGGCGGAGATATTGTACATGAAAGGTTTAATGAAAGAATCTCGAGAACATCAGGTAGAAGCACTTCTGTCAGCTCATCACTTCCAAGATCCGGGTCTGCTAATTCCTATGTATGTATTGAGTTGTAAGCTACATATGGCAAATGGCGAGATGGAAAAAGCGCATAGAACGTTGCAGAGTGCATTATTATATACAGAAGATCGCTATTGGAAAGATTTTTTATATGCATTTGAAGTATTCATTTACTTGAAACAAGGTTGTCTAGAAGAAGCAGAGATCGTCTTTTTAAAAATACAAGAGTATTTCGTAGAAGATCTTCAACCACACCCATTTGTCACACTCGTAGATGTAAGACTACTGTTGCAGAAAGATCAATGGGAAGATGCGTTAAAGAAAGTATTACATGTGAAAAGTGAAGCGTTACAGGAAGAGCAAATTGAGACATTCATCGAAGCGACAATTTTAGAAAGCTCGTGTTACGCTCATCAAGAACACTGGTTGGAGATGGCCCGGTCTTTACATGAAGCTATGATGTATAGTAAAGAATATGACTATACGCAGTTATTTATTAAGGAAGAGTCGATAGGATGTATGTTGAAGGAATATGTAAGAGTTCGTAAGCAACAACAAGATGTGAACTGGACTCGGGTTCCACATTTCTACGTAGAGCGATTAATTCAGGCATCAAACAACAGAATTTCGTCTTAGAGCTGCTGCCTCACGCTAACAAGAAGTGTCAGTTAAAGCCTATAAGCTGAGTTAACAGCGCGTAAACACTATGATGTGACATGAAAAGCGATACTCCCTTAGTCAGGAGTGTCGCTTTTTGCTATACTAAATGAAAGTAAAGGAGTGCGTATGATGAAGTATCAAGATCGTCCACTTGTGCAGGCATTGGAGAATTTCCATAATAGGAAACCCGTTTCATTCCATGTACCCGGACATAAAGGTGGCGCATTATCTGATTTGCCGGCAGCTGTACGCCAAGCACTTGTCTATGACCTGACGGAACTGACAGGACTTGATGACTTACATGAACCGACAGGAGCGATTAAAGAAGCAGAAGACAAGTTGGCGCGTCTTTATGAAAGTGAACGGAGTTTCTTTCTGGTGAATGGTTCGACTGTAGGGAACCTGGCTATGCTGTATGCGACAGTTCAGCCGGGAGACTTGGTAATTGTGCAACGTAATGCACATAAATCGATATTCAATGCGCTGGAACTGACAGGTGCGAATCCAGTGTTTCTATCTCCGGATTGGGATGAACAGACGCAGACGGCTGGAACGGTATCATTGAAGTCTGTAAATGAAGCACTCAAGCAGTATCCGAATGTGAAAGCGGCTGTTCTCACCACACCTACTTATTACGGATTAATAAATAAAGATTTAAAACAGATTGTAGAAGTATGTCATAGCCACAGTATACCGATTCTCATTGATGAAGCGCATGGTGCACATTTTATAGTAAATGATGCATTTCCCAAGAGTGCACTTGAACTCGGAGCAGATCTGGTCGTTCAGTCTGCGCATAAAACTTTACCCGCCATGACGATGGCTTCTTTTTTACATGTTCGATCGAAATTTGTGAAGGGGGAAAGAGTAGCACATTTTCTCCAGATGCTACAGTCGAGCAGTCCATCCTATTTATTGATGGCCTCTTTGGATGATGCAAGGTATTATGCAGAGACGTATAGTGAAGATCACTATAAAAGCTTTCAAATATACCGAAATAATTTAATTCAAGGTCTGTGTAATATAGAGTGCGTCGAAGTGGTGGAGACTGACGATAAACTAAAGTTGCTGATCCGTGCTACAGGTCATACGGGATACGCCTTGCAGGAAGCATTGGAGCAGCAGGGAATTTATTCAGAATTGGCGGATGTGTATCAAGTGTTATTTGTATTGCCCTTGGTGAAGACGGGGGATGAAGAACGATGCGCTGACATAATTGGAAAATTTAAGCGAGCGATGGACTGTGTAACGGTGAAAAAAGCTACTTCAATACGGGTCAACAACTTTTTATCGATCAGTTCTTCGTCATCGGTAGTATATACAGCAACTCAGCTTCATATGATGGATACGGAGTGGATACATATCCAGTTAGCAACGGGAAAAGTAGCAGCAGACGCGATTATTCCATATCCACCGGGTATACCTCTTTTATGTGCTGGAGAACGTATTAGCCAAGAGCACACCGAACAAATACAAGATCTTTTAATGGCTGGCTGTAGATTTCAAGGAGCAATCAATATGGAGACGAAAAAAGTAAAAGTAGTTCTGGAATAGATAGGGGATAAGAAGATGGCAGGATTATTTATTAGTTTTGAAGGGCCGGAAGGGGCTGGTAAGACGACCGTATTGCAAGAAATTGCAGAACGCCTAAAGGCACAAGGGCAAGATGTGGTCATGACACGAGAACCGGGTGGTATTCCTATTGCAGAAAAAATTCGTGAAGTTATCTTGGATTCAAATCACAGTGCGATGGACGGCAAGACGGAAGCATTGTTGTATGCAGCCGCGCGCAGACAACATTTAGTAGAGAAAATTATACCTGCACTAAAGCAGAACAAAATTGTATTATGCGATCGTTTCATTGACAGTTCATTGGCATATCAAGGATTTGCACGTGATTTAGGCATTGATGAAGTACTGGCAATCAACTTGTTCGCGATTGAGGAATATATGCCGGATTGCACAATTTTCTTCGATGTACCGCCTGAAGTAGGACTAGCCCGAATATGGAGAGATAAAGACCGTGAACAGAACCGTCTGGATTTAGAAAAAGTGGAATTTCATGAGCAAGTGTACAAAGGTTATCAAGAAGTGATGCTACGGGATGAAGGGCGAATCCGAGTGGTAGACGCTCAACAATTACCAGCACAAGTGATTGAAAATGTTTGGCAAATTGTAAGTTCAGAAGTCAACTTACATAAGAATTCGTGATATAATAAAGAAGATATATGTTTTTATGAGAAATCGGAAAAGGGGAGAGTACATTGAAACTGATTGTAGCAGTGGTACAGGACCAGGACAGTAACCGATTATCTTCCGCATTGACTAAAAGTGATTTTCGGAACACAAAATTAGCCAGTACAGGTGGATTTCTTCGCGCAGGTAACACAACGTTTCTAATGGGTGTGGAAGATGAGTTAGTCTCCAAGGCACTGGATTTAATTCGTGATAATTGCCGTTCTCGGGATCAAATGGTCGCACCAGTTTCACCAATGGGCGGTAATGCGGATTCATATATTCCGTATCCAATTGAAGTAGAAGTAGGCGGAGCTACTGTATTTGTCTTGCCAATTGAACAGTTCCACCATTTTTGATTTAGAGGTGAATGCTGATGAAAGTCAATGGTGAATACCGTACAGGGATGGATAAGTTATCGCCTGATCCACTTCGGCATGCACAAAGTAATGCCAAGTTTGGACAAATGGTAGAAAAACAAGGATCGCGTCTGCAAGGAGAACAGATCGCACGGTTATTTGGGGATATCTCAAGTGCTGGAGATCGTCTCGCGAGGTCTCGAAATTTACGTGACATGGCAAAATATAAGATGTTGATCAAACGCTTTTTGAAAGAAGCAGTAGATTCAGGTATTGAGTTAACACAATCTCATACATGGAACCAATTTGGTGAAGGTCGCCGGTTGAATCTTGTCCAAACAATAGATGAAAAACTAATGGCGTTGACGGAAGCGCTGTTGGATGAAGAAGAATCATCCATTGATTTACTTGCCAAAATAGGTGAAATCAAAGGTCTTCTGATCAATTTATATACGTGATCCCGTGCCGCACTTACATGTAGCACGGTTTTTTTTGCAACAACTTTACTAACTAAGGAGGAGCTTGCATGTCACAGAAGTTGCACGACCATGCATTGCAGTCTCAGAAACCAGTTATCGATAAATTAACTATGATTCACAAAAGACAGCGTATAGGACATGCTTATATATTTGACGGTTCAAATGGTGCAGGCAAAGAAGCGGTTGCGCAATATTTTACGAAATTGCTATTATGCATGAATCCAAAAGAAAATGTTCCATGTGAAACATGTCATTCGTGCAAACGTATAGAATCGGGTAATCATCCGAACGTAGTATGGATTAGACCGGATGGACAGGATATCAAAAAGGATCAAATGTCTGAATTGATTATGAAGATGACGAAAAAAGGGTATGAAGAAGGACGGAAAGTATATGTAATGGTTCATGCGGAAAGAATGAATATTTCCGCAGCCAATACATTGCTGAAATTTCTTGAAGAACCTGAAGGAAGTGTTACAGCTATCTTGCTTACGGATTCCTATACATCCATTTTGCCGACGATTCAATCACGTTGTCAGCGTATTTCACTTCAGCCGATGAATCGCCAAAATAGTATTGAAAGTCTCGTGGAAAAAGGAGTTACAGTTTCTATGGCATCCACTGTAACGATGATGACAGCAAATGTCGAAGTGGCTTATGAGATGGCCCAAGAAGATTCCTTTGTACAGAGACGGAAATTAGTGTTAAAATTAGTAGAAGCAATCGAACAGCGATCTCCAGGAGAGGCATTGCTGTTCATTCAGACGGATTGGATGCCTTTCATGAAGGAAAAAAGTGATTGTGAACAAGGGCTTGATTTGCTTCTCTTCGCATACCGTGATATTGTGGCGATAAAAGCGGGTTTGCAGTCGACTATATCCTATCCCGATCAATTAGAAGTTTTCACGGGACACTCTGTCAAAAACGCATATAGCAGTTTAACTGTTAAAATAGATGCCGTCTTGCAGGCGAAAAAACGATTGCATCAAAATATGAATCGTACGCTTTTACTAGAACAATTGGTGCTTACTATGCAGGAGGGGTTATTGTTTGTTTAAAGTCGTAGGCGTCCGCTTTAAAAAGGCGGGGAAATTATATTATTTTGATTCCTTGGATATGCCAATTGAAATTGGCGACTATGTCATTGTGGAAACCGCAAGAGGCGTAGAGTACGGTAAAGTAGCCAGTCGAAGTAATGAAATAGATGATGAAGATGTCGTCCTGCCACTGAAAAAGATCATTCGTCTTGCAGATGATGGTGATCGTGAACGTGTGAAAGAGAATGAGCAAGAGGCAAATGAAGCGTTTGATGTCTGCGCTGAAAAAATCATAGAACATCAATTAGATATGCGTTTAGTAGATGTAGAATATACATTTGACCGTAATAAAATTGTCTTTTACTTTACTGCTGAAGGTCGCGTGGACTTCCGCAATCTAGTAAAGGATCTTGCTGCGATTTTCCGGACGAGAATCGAATTGCGCCAAATCGGTGTACGTGATGAAGCGAAAATGCTAGGTGGGATTGGTCCATGTGGTAGAATGCTTTGCTGTTCAACATTTTTAGGAGATTTTGAGCCGGTATCCATTAAGATGGCAAAAGATCAAAACCTTTCACTGAACCCATCGAAGATTTCAGGTCTATGCGGTCGCTTGATGTGTTGCTTGAAGTATGAAAATGATGAATATGAAGAAGCGAAAGCGCTAATGCCCGATCTTGGTAAACAAGTAGTGACACAAGATGGAGTAGGAAAGGTAGTCGGACTGAACTTATTGGAGCGTGTGCTTCAAGTGAATATGCCGGCATTTGAACGAGTAGTGGAATATGCGTGGAGTGAGATTGAGGATTTACAGAAAGAAACAGCTCAATTGACTAAATGATGAGGTGGAACAGTTGAAAGAAGTGAACTTCCTTGACAGGGTAATGGATTTTGAACAACAGTTGGATTCTATGCAAAAACAATTCAGGGAACTTATTGGATTTGTTGCAGAGATGACTGAAGAAAACCACTCGCTTCGTCTGGAAAACCATCATCTACGAACGCGACTCGATGAAATCGATAAGATTACACAAGAAATAGAAGAGGCCGCGCGTGATGAACGTCCAAAGAAGCTTGACGTGGGCGAAGGCGTAGACAATCTAGCTCGTTTGTACAATGAAGGTTTCCATGTGTGCAATGTCCACTATGGCAGTAGCCGTAAAGGCGAAGATTGTCTATTCTGCCTGTCATTCTTAAATAAACAGAACGGTTGAGAGGTCAATTCCTATTTTTAGGTATTGGCTTTTTCTTTTGATTAAAGGAGTGTAGATTGTGAACCTAGAAAGTGATGAACGACTAGACTATTTATTAGCGGAGGACTTGCGCATCATTCAAAGTCCTTCTGTTTTTTCCTTTTCGCTAGATGCAGTGTTGTTGGCTCGTTTTGCCTATATGCCGATCCGTGGAGGAAAGGTTGTAGATTTGTGCACAGGTAACGGTGTAATCCCTTTGTTTATGAGTGCTCGGACGAAAGGTGAAATCATCGGTATTGAATTGCAAGAACGCTTAGCGGATATGGCACAAAGAAGTATAGCGCTAAACGGTCTGGAAGAACAGATTACCATTGAAAACGAGAACGTCATAGGTATTGCAAAAAAAATCGGTTATGAGTTATATGATACCGTCACATGCAATCCGCCTTATTTCCCGGCAAATGATGCAAGTGCTAGAAATAAAAGTGAGTATTATACGATTGCTAGGCATGAAGTGGAGCTTACACTTGATCAAGCAGTAAAGTCTGCAAGTGAATTATTGAAACAAGGTGGAAAAGCTGCTTTTGTCCACCGTCCCGGTAGACTCCTAGACATCATCACATCCATGAGACAGTATCGACTAGAACCGAAGCGTATTCGTTTTGTTTATCCGAAAGAAGGGAAAGAAGCGAATACACTATTGATCGAGGCAATTAAGGATGGAAAACCTGATCTTAAAATTCTTCCTCCTTTATATGTCTATCGAGAAAACGGAGAGTATACAGAAGAAGTGAGGCAGTTATTGTATGGAGAAGAATGAACATTTCTTCTATGTGCTGACATGTAATGATGGATCATACTATGCTGGATATACGAATGACTTAGAACGCCGCTTGCGTGTACATAATGAAGGAAAAGGTGCAAAGTATACGAGAGGACGTCTGCCTGTAAAGTACATTTATCAAGAATCATTTGAAACACAGCGACAAGCGATGCAAGCAGAATATCAGTTTAAGCAATTAACCCGAAAACAAAAAGAACACTATATAAAAAAGGAGCGGTCCACATGATTACGTCACAAAAGAGTGCCGAAGCAACAGAGTTCGGAAAATTGTTCATCGTAGGCACACCAATCGGCAACCTCGAAGATATGACATACCGTGCAGTCCGGATCTTACAGGAAGCAGATTATATTGCGGCGGAGGATACGCGTAATACGATTAAATTATGTAATCATTTTGAGATTAACACACAAATGATCAGCTATCACGAGCATAATACGCGTGTGGCGGGAGAAAAAATTATAGAACTCCTTCAAGAAGGGAAGGATATTGCCATTGTCAGTGATGCGGGAATGCCATGTATTTCAGATCCCGGTGCAGATCTCGTGGAATTGGCGATTGAAAAAGGAATTGCTGTCGTTCCCGTGCCGGGACCGAATGCAGCTATTACAGCATTAGTAGCTTCAGGTATTACACCGCAACCATTTCTGTTTTTCGGATTTCTATCGCGTCAAAAGAAGGAATTAAAAATACAGCTTGAGAAATTACAGCACTATGAAGAAACATTGTTATTTTACGAAGCTCCACATCGTTTAAAACAAACATTGCGCGGTTTAGGAGAACAATTTGGAGATGAACGGAAGATTGTGATGGCCCGTGAATTGACGAAGCGGTTTGAAGAGTTCTTAAGAGGAACGATTGCAGAAGCAATTGAGTGGGCAGAATCCAATGAAATCAGAGGGGAGTTCTGTTTGGTTGTGGAAGGTAATCAAAACGTGCAACTCGAAATCGCGACTGCCTGGTGGACAGATTTATCGATTAAACAGCATGTCGAGCAGATAATAGAAGAAAAGGAAGTTCGTTCGAAAGATGCAATCAAGGAAGTGGCAGATGTTCGTGAGTTGAGTAAACGAGATGTTTATCAGGCATATCACGTGGAATAAGACGAAAAAACCTGAACGTATACATGTTCAGGTTTTTTGTCAATCAATTGATTTTGTTTTGAATTTCATCCATCAATTGCTTTGCACCTTCAGGGCTCAAAATTAATTTACCATCGATCAAACGAAGGTTATCGTCCGATACTTCTCCTGTAATAGAACATGTCATATTAGGCATGTACTTTTTCAAGATAATTTTATCGTCGTCCACGTATATTTCTAACGCGTCTTTTTGCTCGATACCGAGCGTACGACGAAGTTCAATCGGGATCACAACACGGCCTAGCTCATCAACTTTTCTTACAATTCCAGTAGACTTCATGGAAAGAATTCCTCCTACACTCCAAATTTAACATTCGTCAAAATTCGACATGATTCTCTTGTCTGTTAAATATCATACCAACACTTCCAATAATCGTCAATCATCATAACTCAAATAAACACTATTAATTTTTATTAATTATTTGACAGGTAAAAAATGAGAGACGTTGTAAGTATGGGAATTGTCGTCAATGAGCAAGCTAAAAGAAGTTATAAAAGTATAAGCTTCAGAGGAGAACATGGCACTTTTGTGTAACATCCTATAAAATGAAAATATACATTAATTATTTGGAGGAATTACGCGTGGAGAATCAATCAAAAACATTTTATATCACAACACCTATTTATTATCCAAGTGGAAAATTTCACATAGGAACTGCATACACGACAATTGCATCAGATGCAATGGCGCGATATAAGCGTTTACGTGGATACGATGTCAGATTTCTAACTGGAATGGACGAGCATGGCCAGAAGATTCAGGAAAAGGCAGAAGAGGAAGGTCTATCTCCAATTAAATATGTCGATGGCATTGCGGACATCGCGAAAGATTTATGGAAACTGATGGATATTTCTTATGATGATTTGATCCGTACAACAGAAGACCGTCATAAGACCATCGTTGAAAAGATATTTAAGAAGTTCCTTGATAATGGAGATATCTATAAAGGAAAGTATGAAGGATGGAAATGTGTTCCGTGTGAATCGTATTTTACCGAGTCGCAACTGGTAGATGGAAACTGTCCAGACTGTGGTCGTCCGGTTCACCGAGTAGAAGAAGAGTCATACTTCTTCAATATGAAAAAGTATGCAGACCGTCTACTTACCTATTATGAAGAGAATCCTACATTCATTGAACCGGAATCACGCAAAAATGAAATGATCAATAACTTCATTAAACCAGGACTTGAAGATTTATCTGTTTCCCGTATGTCATTTGACTGGGGAATTAAAGTGCCTGGAGATCCAAAACATGTTATTTACGTCTGGGTTGATGCATTGACGAATTACATTACGTCACTTGGTTATATGTCTGATGACGAGTCTTTATTCAATAAATACTGGCCTGCGGACGTTCACGTTGTGGGGAAAGATATCGTTCGTTTCCATACAATTTATTGGCCAATCTTCTTGATGGCACTCGATTTGCCATTACCGAAGAAAGTATTTGCACATGGTTTCATCATGATGAAAGACGGTAAGATGTCGAAATCTAAAGGCAATGTAGTTTATCCGGAAATGCTTGTTGAACGCTATGGTCTTGATGCTACGCGTTACTTCCTACTTCGTGAATTACCATTTGGTCAAGACGGCGTATTTTCACCGGAAGCATTTGTCGAACGTATTAATTATGACTTGGCGAATGACTTAGGAAACTTATTGAACCGAACGATCTCTATGATCAATAAATACTTCGATGGTGAAGTTCTGACAGAAGGTCTTGTACCGACTGAATTTGATGCGTCATTACGCGATATGATTCAGCATACAGTGAAAAAATACGAGACCTCTATGGAGAAAATGCAATTCAGTGTCGTTCTCACCGATGTGTGGGCATTAATTTCTCGTACAAATAAATATATTGATGAAACATCTCCATGGGTATTGGCGAAATCAGAAGAAGATCGCATGAAATTAGCGTCAGTCATGTATCACTTGGCATTATCCCTTCATCATACAGCGGTACTCTTGCAGCCGTTCATGACAAATGCACCGAAACAAATGATAGAACAACTAGGTCTATCTGATGATTCATTAGGTTGGAGTACATTACATGAAGGCTATGCAATTCCTTCGGGCACAACTGTTATCAATAAAGGTGTTCCCATCTTCCCGCGTCTGGAGACAGAAGTAGAAGTCGAGTACATTCGTCAGCAAATGGCGATCACGGCACCTGCTGAAGTGGAAGACCAGGTGGAGGAAATGAAAGAAGAAACAAATGAAATCACATTCGACGCATTCATGAACGTCGACATGCGTGTAGGCACTGTCACAGCGTGTGAAAAAATGCCAAAAGCCGACAAACTATTAAAGCTACAGGTGGACTTAGGCTATGAGCAGCGTCAAGTAGTGTCTGGCATTGCGCAACATTACAGTGCTGAGGATGTAGTAGGTATGAAAGTAATCGTCGTTGCGAATTTGAAGCCAGTTAAACTACGTGGTGAATTATCACAAGGTATGATTTTAGCAGGCGAAAAAGACGGTGTGCTAAAACTTGCTACTGTTGATCCGGCATTAGAGAATGGAGCACAAGTAAAATAATTGGTCATGTAAATAAAGCTGTCAGTAGAGGTCAGAATCAATGACTTCTGTTGGCAGTTTTTTTGTTTAGGTATCAATTAGGTGGTTGAAGAGTAGGATGCGGAGTTATGTAGTTGCGCATGAGGGATTATTGCTTGTTATGTAAAGGTTTGGCGACTTGGTAGGAAAGAGGCGGTATTAAACAGTTGTTTTGCTAGAAAGCTTACGCGACATGTCTAGTTATAGAAAATGAAGAAGTATATACTTTTTCCGTGTCCTTTTCTTAGTCCAAACATCAAATGCAACGTCCTTTACCCTAGAAAATGATATACCACTTTGCTTAACTTTATGTCGCACATGTTACAACAAACCTATAAATACTAAAAGTTTACCGGATCCTCGCTAATGCTTGAGCATGTCTAGCGGTAAAGCGTTTCGAAGCGCGTAGACGGAATAAACAAACTATTTGTTACACAACTGTAATACAAATGAGATGAAAGACACAATCAAAGACAATAGAATAGAAAACAGTGTTAGGAGAGATACTATGTTTATTGATACACATGTTCATTTAAATGCAGATCAATACGAAGAAGACGTGGAAGAAGTCATTCAACGTGCTATTGATGCAAACGTAGAAAAAATGATCGTAGTTGGGTTTGATACAAAAACTATCAACAAAGCTATGGAATTAGTAGAAAAATACACATTCATCTATGGTGTTATTGGTTGGCACCCTGTCGATGCAATAGATTGCACTGATAGCGATCTACAATGGATCAAAGAGTTGTCAGCCCATCCGAAAGTCGTCGGCATTGGAGAAACCGGTCTCGATTACCACTGGGATAAATCACCGAAAGATATACAGCAAGAGTTGTTCCGTAAACAGATACAACTGGCAAAAGAAGTAGAACTGCCAATCATCATTCATAATCGCGACGCAACAGGTGATGTAGTCCGTATTCTGCAAGAAGAAAATGCAGCGGAAGTTGGCGGGATTATGCATTGTTACAGCGGTAGTGTTGAAACAGCAAAACAATGTATAGAAATGAATTTTCTTATCTCGCTAGGCGGACCTGTAACATTTAAGAATGCTAGAATGCCAAAAGAAGTAGCAACAACTATTTCCCTAGACAAACTACTGATCGAAACGGATGCACCATATTTAGCGCCACATCCTTATCGGGGGAAACGCAACGAACCTTCTTATGTCACATTAGTGGCGGAAGAAATCGCAAGGTTGAAAGAAGTGTCGGTTGAGGAAGTAGCAAAGCAAACGACTGCAAATGCATTACAACTGTTTAAGATTACGTGAACGACTTATGGCAATTATTTGTCTAACGGATCTGAAATGTCTTAAGTTGGGAACGGTTAGTAGTTTGGAAGTTTGACAGTGTAAAACAAACGCTATATACTCAGCCGAGTAATGAAAGGGGAAAATTTTAACATGTCTCAGAAGAATACTAAGTTTATGCGCATTGCGATTTTATTTATGGCAGTGGCATTATTCGTAGCGACAACGTCACTCGTATTGATTGACGGAAAAAAGAAGAATGTCTCAATGGACCTTAATGGTAAGCAAATAGAATTACGTACAGCAGCAGCGACAGTCGGAGAAGTACTAGCAGCGAATGACGTGAAAGTACAAGAGCATGATTTAGTAGAGCCGACAGTGAACACGCCAATTGAAAATGATACAAAAATCAAATGGCAAAAAGCAAACAAAGTAGTAATTGACGTAGATGGCAAAACACAAGAACTCTGGACAACAGAGGCAACAGTGAATGATGTACTGAAAACGGCAAATATTGAAGTCACTACACATGATGAAGTTGAACCAGCTTTAGCGACGAAGATTACGGAAAATCAACCGATTGCAATTGCTAAAGCATTCCCTGTGACTGTTAAAGACGGGGGTAAAGAGCGTACGGTATGGTCAACGCAAACAACGGTCAGAAAGTTTTTGACAGATCAGAACATCCGTCTTTCAAACTTGGATAAAGTAGAAGGCGACACGAGTGCAAAGTTGACGGCATCTAATGCAGTGGTTAACATTGCACGTGTAGAAAAGATTACAGATGTAATTGAAGAAACAGCAGACTTCAAAACAAAAAGAAAAACAGATATGACTATGCTTAAAGGTAAAGAGAAAGTTGTTACGAATGGTAAAAATGGTAAACTACAAAAGAAATTCCAAATTACCAAAAAGAACGGAAAAGTAGTTTCTCGTGAATTAGTTGGTAAGACAATGGTGGAAGAACCTACACATAAAGTAGTGCATGTAGGAGCTAAAGCACCAAAAGTAGAAGTTGCAACTGCAACACCGGCTCTAGCAAAAGCATCTACAAATGCAACGGCAAAGTCTTCAAGTACACCAGCACAGGCGCAAGTGGCAGTATCACGTGGTAACAGTAGCGAACCGAGCGGTGGAAAAGAATTCTTCGCGAATGCAAGTGCGTATACAGCTTATTGTAATGGTTGTTCAGGGATTACAGCGACAGGTATTAACTTGCGTGCGAACCCGAATATGAAATTAATCGCGGTTGATCCACGAGTGATTCCACTAGGCTCTAAAGTTTGGGTGGAAGGCTATGGTTATGCAATCGCAGGAGATACAGGTGGTGCTATCAAAGGAAACCGTATCGATTTACACATGCCTACAAAAGAAGCAGCTTACTCATTTGGTCGTCGTCAAGTAAAAATTAAAGTCATCAATTAATAGCCATATACCGATAAGAGGAGAAAAATACTCACTCTTATCGGTTTTTTCTGTTTCCTGCCGATATGGTTGTACAGAATTGAAAAAACACAGTAAAATAGAAAGAATGCTATCGTAAGAAAAGAGGAATAGTGTGAATATAGAAGAAGTAGTTGTGGTGGAAGGGAAGTCCGACACTGTGGCTGTCAAACGTGCGACAGGAGCGGATACGATTGAAACGAACGGTTCAGCGATCTCAGACAAGACGATCGAGCGGATACGTCACGCACAACAGACACGTGGAGTCATTGTTTTTACCGATCCAGACTTTCCAGGCCGACGCATCCGGGCAATTATCGAAGAACAGATTCCTGATGTGAAGCATGCGTTTTTACCAAAGAAAGAAACTATTGCGAAAAATGGACGTGGAGTAGGAATCGAACATGCGAATGACGAAGCGATTCGTCAAGCATTGGCTTCTGTTTACACGGTGAGTGAGCATACAATAGAAGAGATACCGATGGCTATATTACTAGAGGCCAGATTAATCGGTCATACCGACTCCAGAAAAAGAAGAGAACGTCTGTCGGAGTTATTGCATATTGGGCAAGTAAACGGTAAAGGATTGAAAAAACGACTGGAGATGTTCCGGATTTCTGTCGCGAAGTTGAATGAAGCGATACAAGTTCTTAATGAGGAGGAAATGAAAACAGATGTATAAAGATATAGCAACCCCAGTGAGAACAAAAGAAATTTTACAGAAACATGGGTTTTCATTCAAGAAGAGTCTAGGTCAGAATTTCTTGGTGGATTCGAACGTACTGCATAATATCGTCTCTCACGCAGCGATTACGAAAAACACGGGAGTCATTGAAGTAGGACCAGGAATTGGTGCGTTAACAGAGCATCTCGCACGGCAGGCGGGCAAAGTTGTAGCATTTGAAATTGACGGTCGACTGTTACCTGTACTCGAAGATACAATGTCTCCTTATTCGAATGTCACTGTCATTCACCAAGATATACTAAAAGCAGATATTCATCAAGTAATTGAAGAGCAATTTGCAGACTATGAAGATATCGTAGTCGTGGCCAATTTACCGTATTATATTACAACACCGATCATCATGAAGTTTCTGATGGAAAAAGCCCGCGTAAGTCAGCTTGTCATTATGATGCAAAAAGAAGTAGCAGATCGAATTACAGCCGTACCAAGTACAAAGGCATATGGTTCGTTATCAATCGCTGTCCAGTACTATATGGATGCAGAAGTATCTATGATTGTACCAAAAACGGTATTCATTCCTCAACCGAATGTAGAATCCGCTGTACTTCGTTTGACGCGCAGAGAAGTGGCACACGCTCCTGTAGAGGATGAAGACTTCTTATTCACTGTGACGCAAGGGTCGTTCTTGCATCGTCGTAAGACGCTGTGGAACAACCTTCAGTCCTCACTCCCTGAAGGTAAGGAAAAAAAGGATTTGATTCAGCAAGCGTTTGAACAATCAGAGATAGATCCAAGTAGAAGAGGGGAAACATTATCGATTCCAGAGTTCATCAAACTGGCCAATGCACTATACCCTTACTTTGGCAAGCTAAAAACGGAATAAAATTAATGACAATTTCATATGAAAAAATAGTGAATTTCATCATAAAGTGATTGACAAAGACATATAGAAACTGTTAAAATAAAAATTTTGTTGACAAACGTCTGGAAAAATGTTATGCTTGTATTTAGTGAGGTGTAAGTAACATGCCAAAAACATTAGCAGACATTAAAAAGTCACTGGACGCTCATTTAGGGAAACGTCTCCACTTAAAAGCAAATGGCGGTCGTAAGAAGACGATTGAACATGCTGGAGTCTTGCGCGATACGTATCGTGCCGTTTTCGTAGTAGAGTTGGATCAGGATGACAATGCGTTTGAAAGAGTTTCTTACAGCTATGCTGATATTTTAACCGAAGCGGTTGAAATAACAGTCCTTGATGGTTCGGACCAAACGGCCTTTATCATCAAATAATTTATCATGCTATTTTAATTTATTTCCTAGTGAATCCGCCCGGAACGTTCTGGCGGATTTTTTATTACGTTAACTAATCGAAGTGTAATTTTCTCTGTATGGCGCAGACTACAGATGTCAGCCGAAAAGGAGGAAACTAAAATGGCGAGAAAAGGCGTCATGTCAGATCAATTGAAAGTAGAAATCGCGAAAGAGCTTGGCTTCTATGATGTAGTACAGAAAGAAGGCTGGGGCGGTATCCGCTCACGTGATGCAGGAAACATGGTAAAACATGCAATTGAAATGGCGAGTAGACAAGTGGAGGAAAGAAAATAATCCAACCAATGTCCGTAGAATCCAAAACAGGCTGACGAATGGAACTGCAAAGGAGAAATTACTTTGCAGTTCTTTTATTGCGATAAACTTTAAGGCTATCTACCAGTCATTATAATCTGTAGACGGTCCTGCAATCATATGGAATTATTTACGTTTCCACTGTTTACTATCACTGGGAACAATCGCGCTTGGTTTGCTTGGAAGAAGAGGTGTCATGTCCACAGCCTTGTCCGGATCGGTTGGAAGTACTTGTTTTGCACCGAAGTCTACTTCAATAACATTGTAGAATTGCATTCTGTGTATCACCGATATTCCATACATCGAAGATCACGTGATAACATGTATGTTTAGGTTACTTCGGAAGGGGATCTATTTCTTGCCATCTACTGTACAGAACTTCCGAAAAACGACACTATTATAGCAGTTCATTTTATAGTTTTAGTTAGAACAAGATATTGTGCTCAATTGCTTTTACAGCGTTGTGTTGCACAACACAATATTGATAGTATACTCCGACTTATTGAAGCATGTGCAGTAAAAATATACTATTGAAATCCTTAGAAAATAGAACCACACCAATGCATGTATACGAATTATGATGATGTATGTAGCGAATTTAGTATGTTTGTGTAGTAAAACAACATGTTTTAACATATTCAACTTTTTGCTTAATTAACATGATATAGTCATTACATATTATGGCGAAAAGGGGATCAACACGTATGAAAAATGTTTTTGCAATAATTTTAATACTTGTTTTGACGTTTTCAGTAGCTTCTAAAACACAGGCTTCCACTAAAATATTTACAGATGTACCGAAAAATCATCCGAACTATACTGCGATTATGTATTTGCTGGAAAACAAAGTGATTGAACCTAGTGTGCGCTTTGGATTAAATGACAAAGTGTCACGTGAAGAAGTTGCAATTATGGTGGCTAAAGCTACAGGGCTTGATGGAAAGAAAACGAAGACGAAGTTTACAGATGTTTCTTCTAGCAGATATTCTTCTGGTTATATTAACTCCGCGGTAAAAGCGGGGATTATTAATGGATATCCTGATGGTACGTTCAAACCTACGCAAAAGGTAACACGTGGACATATGGCTGCTTTTATTGCAAATGCATTTAAATTGACGAAAGAAAAAGATATTCGATTTAAAGACGTACCGAAGGGCTCTACTGCCTATAATGCGGTGCGTAAATTGGCCTTTGAAAATATCACCTCAGGCTATCCAGATGGTACATTTAAACCAAATGAAACACTAACACGGTCACATATTGCCGCATTTGTAGCAAGAGCCATGGATCCCGCGTTTCGACCTGCGCCGCCAGTCATGGTGACGAGAGGAATTCACTTTGGAATGGATCCTGCTCAAGTAATAAGTGTTGAATCGAAGTCGCCGGCAATATTGCTTTCTAATTTACGTGAGGGAAATAAACGATTATTGATCTATCGAACTACAAAGTATAATTACTACACCGATTTGATTTATTACTTCGAAAACAACAAATTGCAGTTCATAACGTATGATTTTATGGAAGGCGAGGATGACTATCATACTTCAGATGAAATGTTTGCGATTTACAATGAATTAAATGAGCACGCACAACGTGAATTTGGAGCGGACTATTATTCTGATACCGATTATGAAACTACGTTTAATTCGGGATGGGAAAAGACCGGCTATGTGGTGATACTGACAGTGAACGATGACAATGTAAGTACAGCGGCAAATTTAGTGTACTTACCGAATTCGATGATAAAGTAATAGATGAATTAGTAGAGTTGCAGAGTGAAATGGCTTTGCAACTTTTTCTAATACATAAAATGATGATAGGAACTTCAATTTTCTGTGATTTACGATATGATGGAGTGAACATTCATTATACGTACGAAAATTCTCAGTCCTTGTGTAGATCTATAGAATGGCAGGAGGAGAAAGTGTGAAGAAAGGAAATATAGGTCGTGCACTATTCGCTGGTGTCTTTGTCGGTATCTTCAGCTTGATCAAGGAGTTGTTTTTTGAGGGTTTGAATTCATTTTTATCGATTGCGCTTATGGCAGCGGCTGCTTTAATCGGTTATTGGTTGGGAAATAAAATATTGATGAGACGTGAAGAAAAGAGAAACAATAAAACTGCTACATAATATTTTGAGGGGGCAGTAAAGATGTGGAATAAAAATGATGTAACAAAAAAACTTGGAATTACATACCCCATCATTCAAGCAGGAATGGCTGGCGGTACGACCACACCTGAGCTAATAGCTGCTGTATCCAATGCGGGTGGCTTGGGTACTCTAGGGGCAGGCTATATGAAGGCGGAAGATATGAGAGAAGCGATAAAGAAGATAAAGGCACTAACGGATCAGCCTTTCGGAGTCAATTTGTTTATTCCAGAGACAGCAGAGGTATCCACAGATAAGATTAGAAAGGCTAACGAATTATTACGACCTTATCGTGAAGAGTTACAAATTGCTGAACCTGATGTAAAGCAAGTGTCTAGCGAGAACTTTGATAAGCAAGTGGAAGTCCTAATTGAAGAAGAGATAACGGTTTGTAGTTTCACCTTTGGGGTGCCGTCTAAAGAAAATGTCCGAAGATTAAAAGAAGAGAACATCATCGTTATGGGGACTGCTACGACTGTGAAAGAAGCTATAATCAATGAAGGATACGGAGTCGATATGGTCGTGATGCAAGGAAGCGAAGCGGGGGGACATCGTGGTACATTTTCAGGAAGCTTCGGCGATTCTATGATCGGAACGATGTCGCTTATTCCTCAAGCTGTAGACCATGTCCAGATTCCGGTTATTGCTGCTGGAGGCATTATGGATGGAAGAGGTGTCTTAGCAGCTCTTACACTCGGAGCACAAGCGGTTCAAATGGGGACTGCTTTTGTAACGGCAGTTGAAAGCGGAGCGAAAACACAACATATCGATGCTATTCTCACAAGCACGGAAGATCAAACTGTCATCACATCGGTATTTAGTGGTAAACCAGCAAGGGGCATTCAAAATGACTTTATCCGTGAAATAAAACCTTACGAAGAAGATTTACCGGATTATCCTATAATGAACACATTGACAGCAGGAATTCGAAGTGAAGCGGCCAAGCAAAATCGTCCCCAATGGATCCATCTTTGGAGCGGACAGTCACCTCGCTTAAGTGCGAGACGAAATGCCGCAGCTTTGCTGTCGCGAATCGTTTTACAAGTTGAAACTATCATACGTGACAGACGATTGGAGGGTAACGATGACGACACATAAGATTTATACAATGAGTTTTGCCAAGGTTTACCCGCTCTATATTAAAAAGGCAGAGAAAAAAGGACGCACAAAATCGGAAGTCGAGGAAATCATTCGTTGGTTGACGGGATACAGCCAAGAAGAGCTGGAAGTACAAATAGAAAAACAGACAGACTTTGAGACGTTCTTTGCTGAAGCTCCTAAGATGAATTCTTCACGGGGACTAATCAAAGGGGTAATATGTGGTGTTAGAGTGGAGGATATTGAAGAATCCACGATGCGAGAAATACGTTATTTAGATAAACTGATTGATGAGTTGGCGAAGGGTAAAGCGATGGAAAAGATCTTACGCAAATAACAAATGAAATTTAAAGTATTCAAAACTAACTGTAAGAATGCTCGACTACAGAACTGTAGAACGGAAATTCTCGTAACAAAGTAAACTGCAAAGGCTTTGCAGTTCTTTTTTTTATTTAATCCCCTTATGTTCTATTCATTCTGTGGTAATATATGAGCAAGAACAATGCAGTGGGGAGGGAGCTTTTATCATGATTTACGAAAAGGCGCCTGCGAAAATCAACTTAACATTAGACGTGTTGAGTAAAAGGCCGGATGGCTATCATGATGTCGAGATGATTATGACAACGGTTGATTTGGCTGACCGTATCTGGCTACGTCCTACGACGGATCACGCCATTACGATTAAGTCATCTCATCGATTTGTGCCAAATGATCGCAAAAACTTGGCGTATCAAGCAGCGGATTTATTAAGAAAACGTTATCGCTTGAATTATGGAGTTGAAATTACTCTGGATAAAAATATTCCGATTGCCGCAGGACTAGCAGGCGGTAGTTCAGATGCAGCCGCGACTCTTCGTGGATTAAACCGCCTATGGGAACTGGGCTTAACTTTGGATCAGCTGGCAACCCTAGGTGCGGAAATTGGATCGGATGTATCATTTTGTGTATATGGTGGCACTGCTATTGCAAGAGGGCGAGGAGAAGACATTACGCATCTACCTGCTCCACCTAACTGCTGGGTCGTGCTGGCGAAACCGACAATCGGCGTTTCCACTGGCAATATCTATGGTCAGTTGAACTTGTCTTCTATCACGCATCCGCAAACGGAGCGTATGATAGAAGCGTTGCAAGAGAGTGATTATGACAAGATGTGTGCATCACTAGGCAATGTGCTGGAGCCTGTAACGATGGGTCTTCATGAGGAAGTCATCATACTCAAGGAACAAATGGAGCGTTTTGGCGCGGATGCTGTTTTAATGAGCGGTAGCGGTCCGACGGTATTTGGACTGGTAAAACACGAATCGCGTGTGCCAAGAATTGTCAATGCTTTAAAAGGGTTTTGCCATGATGTGCATGCAGTGCGTATGCTTGGGGAACCTATTGTAGTTGATTAATGCCGGACAATTATGATAATGTACTTATAAATCATTCGGATTTAGGAGTCGGTATTATATGAAATGGAAAAGAAGTGAAAGGCTTGTCGATATGACACGTCATTTGCTGGAAAATCCGCACACACTCATTTCTTTGACGTTTTTTTCGAACCGGTATTCAGCGGCCAAGTCCTCAATTAGTGAAGATCTTGGTATTTTGAAAGAGACATTTGAAGAGAGTAGTACGGGTCGTTTAGTGACGATTTCAGGCGCTGCTGGCGGTATTAAATATATTCCGTTGGTCGGTCGTGAAGAGGTAAAGGAAGTCATTCATTTACTAATGAATGAACTCAGGAAATCGGATCGATTGCTTCCTGGCGGTTATTTGTATATGACTGACCTATTGGGGAATCCTCGTTTTCTTGATCGAATTGGCAAAGTGATTGCGACAGCTTTTTTTGATAAAGAAATCGATGCAATCATGACAGTTGCGACGAAAGGTATTCCGATTGCCCATGCGATAGCCCGTCATTTAAACGTGCCTGTAATCGTAGTTAGACGGGACAGCAAAGTGACGGAAGGTCCTACTGTCAGCATTAATTACGTTTCTGGTTCTGCCCGTAGGATCCAAACAATGGTACTGTCAAAGAGAAGTATGCAGAGCGGTCAAAAAGTATTGTTGACAGATGACTTTATGAAAGTGGGCGGCACGATGCAAGGTATGAAGAGCTTGCTTGAAGAATTCAACTGTGAACTTGGCGGTGTGGCGGTCCTAGTAGAAGCTGAACATCTTGAAGAAGTTCTGGTTGATGATTATCTTTCATTAGTGAAACTGCATGCTGTCGATGAGAAACACCGCAAGATCGAGTTGGAAGAAGGGAATTATTTCACGAGGGGCGGTAATGAGTTATGGAATATGTAAAAACAGAACAAGCACCACAGGCAATTGGACCTTATTCACAAGCAGTAAAAGTGAACGGTGTAGTGTACACGTCAGGACAGATTCCTTTGACGCTTGCTGGTGAAGTAGTAAGTGGCGGAATAGAAGCACAGACAAATCAAGTTCTTCAAAACTTGAGCAAAGTACTGGAAGAAGCGGGTTCAAGCTTACAACAAGTCATTAAAACCACAGTATTTATTCAAGACATGAATGAATTTGGAGCGCTAAATGCCATTTATGAAGAACACTTTGGGGAGCATAAACCGGCTCGCTCGACAGTGGAAGTGGCCCGTCTTCCAAAAGATGTACGAGTAGAAATCGAAGCAATCGCGCTTTGTAAGTAATTGAATGTGAAGCCCGACCTGACGTAATCTAGATCAGGTCGGGTTTTCTTGTTAGTAGAGAATGAGTAGGTGGAAAGTAGCTGTATATTTGAAGGAATATACAAATATTAAAAAATTCACAAAAGATTCTATTTTCATTCGACTGAAAAACTAGTATTATAGAATCAGCACCAGTATTATGGTTAAAAAATTCATCGTGCCAACTAACCTAGAATACGTTCAGTGTGAAAACGACAACAAGGGAGTGGGGAAAATGGAAATCACAGATGTGAGATTACGCAAGGTAGACACGGAAGGTAGAATGAGAGCAATTGCTTCCATTACGCTTAACGATCAGTTTGTTATCCATGATATCCGAGTTATCGAGGGGAATGACGGATTATTTGTGGCAATGCCTAGCAAACGCACACCGGATGGGGAGTTCCGTGATGTGGCGCATCCGATTAATTCAGATGCACGGACAAAAGTACAGGAGTCCATTCTAGCGGCTTATCATCGAGTAGACGAACAGCAAGGGGAATTACAAGAGGCTGTTCTATAATTTATATCGTTAGAGAAAGCGTTTCCATTCTTCGTATCTATCAAAAGGCCATCTATTCGAGTAGATGGCCTTATTATTGTCTTGAAATGGAAGTGGAGAAGCGGGTAGCAGTAGGGGAGTAGGGATTGAGTGCAAAGATGTGCTCCTAATGCTTCGCTTTTACTCGCAAAAGCCGTCCCTACCGCAGATTCATGAAGAAAGCATCCGCCAACTGGCGCTTCCATCCCCTCGTACTTACAAATTCCCGCCTACTCCTAATTACTTGCATTTTTGAACGCTTCCTCTATAATTACCTACCACTATTATTATCGCTATGCCAATATAATCACAAAAAGATTAACAATCATAAAATAAAGTTATGTAATTGTCAAGGGGATATGCTTGAAAAAATCAGTCATTTCCGATATAGTCAATTATGAATTTATCAAATAAGGATGGAGGCTGACAGATGACAAATACATATGCGATCGTCCTGGCAGCGGGACAGGGCACGCGAATGAAGTCGGATCTTTATAAAGTACTTCATCCTGTCTGTGGAAAGCCAATGGTGGAGCACGTAATCGATCACATTCGTGATCTCCGCTCAGATCGGATCGTCACGATTGTCGGTCATGGTGCCGAGATGGTAGAGCAGACGCTGGGCAACAAAAGTGAATATGCGCTACAAGCACAACAACTGGGCACAGCACATGCCGTGCAACAAGCTGAGAGTGTACTTGCAGACCTTGAAGGTACTACGCTCGTCGTCTGTGGGGATACACCGTTAATTAGTACTGAGACAATGGCAGCACTCCTCGCACACCACCATGAAACGGAAGCGAAGGCGACAATACTTACTGCAATTGCAGATGATCCAACGGGTTATGGCCGCATCATCCGTGCAGAGAATGGTGACGTAATGCGAAACGTCGAACATAAAGATACGAATGATAGTGAGCGTCTTGTTAAGGAAATTAATACAGGCACGTATTGCTTCGATAATCGTGTGTTATTCGACACACTGAAAAAAGTGAATAACGACAATGCGCAAGGTGAGTATTATCTTCCGGATGTATTAGGGATTTTGAAATCTGAAGGACAGCGAATTTCTGCTTATACGACGCCAGATTTCCATGAAACACTGGGCGTCAATGATCGCGTGGCGCTGGCACAAGCTGAAAAAAGTATGCGCCAATTGATTGCGGAGAAGCACATGCGTAACGGTGTCACAATCATCAGCCCTGAGCAGACAGTGATCAGTGCAGAAGCGGAAATAGGACGTGATACTGTTATCCAACCTGGTGTACTGATTGAGGGTGCTACAAAAATCGGTTCACAATGTGTCATTGGTCCCAATAGTCATATCCAAAACAGTACAGTGGGCGACAACACGATGATTCATTCGTCAGTCGTTCGTGATAGTAAAGTTGGAAATCAGACTGCCGTCGGTCCATTTGCGCACTTACGACCCGAAACACAGCTTGGTGATCATGTGAAAGTAGGCAACTTCGTTGAGGTGAAAAAATCTCAACTTGGTGACGAAAGTAAAGTTTCCCACCTCAGTTACATAGGGGATACAGAAATAGGCAAGAATGTTAATGTTGGCTGTGGTACGATTACAGTGAATTACGATGGGAAAAACAAGTACAAAACAGAGATTGAAGACAATGCATTTATTGGCTGCAATGCCAATTTGGTCGCACCGGTCACGATAGGAAAGAATGCGATTGTGGCAGCGGGATCCACAGTCACAAAAAATGTTCCAGAAAATTCACTTGCAATTGCACGTGTTCGGCAAGAGAATAAAGAAGGATACGTAAAAAACTAATCTTACCCAACTAACAGGAGGGCCATCATGGCAAATCAATATCCAAACGACAAACTGAAAATCTTTTCTTTAACTGCGAACGAACCACTTGCAAAAGAAGTAGCAGATCAAGTCGGGCTTCCGCTCGGCAAGCTCTCAGTCAAACGTTTTAGTGACGGGGAAATTCAAATCAATATCGATGAAAGCATCCGTGGCTGTGAAGTATTTGTTATTCAATCAACTTCTAATCCGGTCAACGATAACTTAATGGAGCTTCTCATTATGTTAGATGCCTTAATGCGTGCATCTGCGCGTACGATTAACGTGGTTATGCCATATTACGGGTATGCACGCCAAGACCGTAAAGCGAGTTCACGTGAACCTATAACGGCTAAATTAGTTGCAAACTTACTAGAAAAGGCAGGCGCTGATCGTGTAATTGCAGTAGACTTGCACGCGCCACAAATACAAGGTTTCTTCGACATTCCAATCGATCACTTGATTGCAGAACCCATCCTAACGGAATACTTCCAGAATCAAGGATTAGCAGGCGATGATCTTGTTATCGTTTCACCTGACCATGGCGGTGTAACGCGTGCGCGTAAAATGGCGGATCGTATGAAAGCACCAATTGCAATAATCGATAAGCGTCGCCCACGTCCGAACGTAGCGGAAGTGATGAATATTGTTGGCAATGTAGAAGGAAAAACGGCCATTTTAATTGATGATATTATCGATACAGCCGGAACTATAACCATTGCTGCGAGCGCTCTAATTGAAAGTGGAGCAAAAGAAGTGTATGCTTGTTGTTCACACCCTGTTTTATCCGGACCAGCGATTGAGCGCATTAATAATTCTCAAATCAAGCAATTAGTGATTACGAATTCTATTAAATTGCCGGAAAGTAAACAATCTCCAAAAATCAAACAACTATCGATTGCGCCATTGTTGGCATCTGCAATCATTCGTGTGTTTGAGAATAAGTCTGTAAGTACATTATTTGAATGATGAATAGTTAACTGATATCTTCTGATATTGAATATTCAAAGATGTATAAAAAACTTAATGATAGGATAGGTGACTGTACAAATGAGCACAATTAAGTCGAACTTAAGAGAAACTGATAAGAAGACAGTAAGCGAATTAAGAAAAAGCGGTTGGATTCCTTCAGTAGTATACGGTTATAAAACAGAAAGCACGCCAATCGCGGTAAAAGAACGTGATCTTCTAGACACACTTCGTGAAACAGGAAGAAACGGTGTAATCAAATTGACTGTTGACGGCAACGATGTAAACGTCGTATTAAACGATTATCAGTCTGACGTTTTGACTGGTTTCCTTACACACGCTGACTTCTTGGCGATCAATATGACAGAAGAGCTTGAAGTAGATGTAGCGATCAACCTTGTTGGGGACGCGCCAGGTGAAAAAGCAGGCGGAACAATTCAACAACCGGTATGGGAAGTTACAATTCGCGTAAAGCCATCTGACATTCCTGAACATATCGACGTAGATGTTTCAGAACTTGAAATTGGTGAAACAATTCTTGTTAGTGATATCCGCGAAAAAGTGAAGTTTGAAATCTTGACTGAGGACGAAGTAGGGTTAGTAACTATTTCTGCTCCACGTACTGAAGAAGAAATGGAAGCATTAGATGAAGCTACTGAAAG
Organism: Sporosarcina ureae; assembly: GCF_002101375.1. Taxonomy (GTDB): domain Bacteria; phylum Bacillota; class Bacilli; order Bacillales_A; family Planococcaceae; genus Sporosarcina; species Sporosarcina ureae_B. Next base: position 1,958,433 of record NZ_CP015207.1, read on the forward strand.
CACTGAAGCTGAGCCGGAAGTAATCGGTGAAGATAAAGAAGAGAAATAAGTTACAAAATGGGCGCACGAGTTTGAACCGTGCGCTCCTTTTCTATGTATATATATTGTTTAGAAAAGGAAGAGAAGAACATGAAATTACTAATTGGTCTCGGAAATCCCGGGAAAAACTACGAAAACACGCGTCATAATATCGGTTTTCAAGTCATTGATGAATTGGCTAAGCGATGGCAAGCCCCAGCATTCCAGCAAAAATTCAATGGTCAATTTACGACTGTCCATACGGCTGAAGGTAAAATAATATTATTAAAGCCTATGACTTATATGAACTTATCGGGTGAATGTGTCCGTCCCTTAGCGGATTACTTTGAAGTGGACGACGAAGAAATAGTCGTATTATACGATGACTTGGATTTGCCGGCAGGGAAAATCCGACTTCGTCAAAAGGGAAGTGCGGGTGGCCATAATGGTATGAAGTCACTCATTGCACATCTAGGTACTTCTGAATTCAATCGTATTCGTATGGGCGTCGATCGTCCTACAGGCGGTATGAAGGTCGCTGATTATGTATTATCTCCTTTTAGCAACGACGAGCAACCGTTGATTGAAGACGCGATACAAAAGAGTGCAGACGCCTGTGAAGAATGGACAATGAAAAAGAAACCATTTCTTGAAGTGATGAATAAATTTAACGGAAAAGCATAATATGTCAATTCTTTGCCTATACTTTGAAAAAGGAAGGTGAAGAGAATATGATCCGTTATTCGTGCAATCACTGTCATACGGAGATCGGCTCCATTCCATTCGAATCGGCAAAAGATACTTTGAGTCAAATAGACAATACAGATAAAAATACATTTTTGTCTGTAGACCCAGATGGTGGCCTGCATATACGATGTATTTGTGAACACTGTGAGCAATCATTGCAGGCGTTTCCGGATTATTACACCTTAAAAAAATGGTTACAATAAGTAACAGATGCTTTGGCGCTAATAGCCAAAGCTTTTTGTGCATAAAGCATTCTGTTCGATATATAGAGATAGACTAAGTTAATAGATAAGGAGGAGTAGTCGAGTGGGAGTAATAGAACAGCTTTTTCTAGAAGAGAAAGAGATTCAAGGCTTGCTGAATGACTTGGAAGACGGGCAGGATCAGCAGTTGATCACAGGTCTTGCAGGGGGATCCAAAGCGATCTTTTTTAAATTGATTCAGCAGTCACTGACACGCCCTGTCTTAATTGTTTCACCAAATATGCTTCAAGCACAGCGAACGTATGAGGAATTGAGTAAATTAGTCGGTGACGAACATATTCACTTATACACCGCAGAAGAACTTGTTGCGGCAGACTTTTCTTTTGCAAGTTATGAACTACGTGCGGGCAGAATAGACACATTGGATCATATGGCGCGTATAGGCAGTGGTATTTATATTACACCCGTTGCAGGTTTGCGAAAATTGTTGCCGTCAAAGGAACGATGGTTGGCACATTACGTAACAGCTTCAACAGATGAAGAGATTGATATAGGTGTCTGGCTGGAAAATCTAGTATCCATGGGCTATATCCGAAAAGACCTGGTGAGTGCACCGGGCGAATTTGCGTTGCGCGGTGGCATACTGGATATTTATCCGCTAACGATGACAGAACCTGTTCGTATTGAGTTATTCGATACGACAATTGATTCCATTCGAACATTTTCGGCAGAAGATCAGCGTTCAACAGGAAAATTAGACTCGATTACGTTATTGCCGGCGACCGAATTCATATGGACGCCTGGAGAGTTACAGCAAGTTTCACAAAAGGTGGAGCAAGCGCTTGGTGAAAGTCTAGCCAAAATCAAAAGTGAAGAATTACAGCAGCAGTTATTGATGTCGATCATGCAAGATATCGGCATGATGAAAGATGGAATTGTGCCAGATACAATGAAGAAATATGCTTCATTTTCTTCCGGAACAAGCGCCATGCTGACTGACTACTTCCCTGCAAATGGTATCATAATCTTTGATGAGTTGGGTCGAATACAAGAATCTGTAGCTACACTGGAGTCGGAAGAGCAGGAATTCCAGCTTGCGATGCTCGAAGACGGTAAAATGTTACACGATACGAAACTCGCATGGAATTACGAGCAAGTACTTGCGGATATGAATCAGCAGCGACTCTACTTATCTTTGTTTACACGCTCAGTACCTGGCTTCACTATCAAGAAGTCTATTTCGATTTCTTGTAAGCCGATGCAACAGTTTCATAGTCAGATGCCTCTATTGAAAAGTGAAATAGAGCGTTGGCAACAAGCGAACTATAACGTTTTTCTTTTGGCTTCTTCAACCGATAGAATGAAGGCAATTCAAGAGATTTTACGAGAGTATGATATAGAAGCGGCGATTAACGGCAAGCCGAACAAAGATGGTGTGTTGTCCATTATAGAAGGGGATTTATCAGTAGGTTTTGAATTGCCGTTTCAGAAGCTTGCTGTCATTACGGACGCGGAATTGTTTACTGGTAAGCCAAAACGCAAAGCGCGCCCCCCTAAACTCACGAATGCCGAACGGATCAAAAGTTATTCAGAGATCAAGCCAGGTGACCATATCGTCCACGTGCATCACGGTATTGGGAAATACTATGGTGTCGTTACATTGGATGTTAAAGGCATCCAGAAAGACTACCTAGATATTCGTTATCGTGGTGAGGATAAACTCTTCGTGCCTGCTGATCAGATTGATTTAATTCAAAAGTATGTCGCTACAGGAGAGAAAGAGCCAAAGCTACATAAACTTGGCGGTACAGATTGGGTAAAAACTAAACGTAAAGTAACGGCGGCCATTCAAGATATTGCGGATGACTTGATCAAATTATACGCTAGACGAGAAGCAGAAAAAGGCTTTGCTTTTAGTGAAGACGATGATTTGCAGCGTTCATTCGAAAATGCTTTTCCATACGAAGAGACACAGGACCAGTTACAGTCCATCGAGGAAATTAAGAAAGATATGGAACGTATACGGCCTATGGATCGATTATTATGCGGTGACGTAGGATACGGAAAAACGGAAGTTGCGATTCGTGCGGCGTTTAAAGCAGTAACGAACGGTAAACAAGTTGCGTTCTTAGTGCCGACTACGATACTTGCACAGCAACATTTCGAAACGATGAAAGAGCGTTTTGCAGATTATCCTGTGACAGTTTCATTACTCAATCGTTTCCGTTCTAAGAAAGAGCAGGATGAAACGATTAAAGGGCTGAAAGCGGGAACTGTTGACATTGTCATTGGTACGCATCGCTTATTGTCTAAAGATGTAGTCTACCAGGATCTTGGGCTTCTCGTTGTTGATGAAGAGCAACGTTTTGGAGTAACGCATAAAGAGAAATTGAAGCAGTTGAAAAATAATGTAGACGTACTGACGTTGACTGCAACTCCCATTCCAAGAACTTTGCATATGTCGATGGTCGGAGTGCGCGATTTATCAGTAATTGAAACACCGCCAGCTAATCGTTTCCCTGTCCAAACATATGTCATGGAACATAACGGTGGACTCGTTCGTGAAGCGATTGAGCGAGAGATGGGACGCGGCGGACAAGTTTTCTATCTATATAATCGTGTAGAAGATATGGATCGTAAAGTTCAGGAAATTCGTGACTTGGTACCAGAAGCGCGTATCGCCTCTGCACATGGTCGGATGGGTGAGGCGGCCCTCGAAGCAGTAATTCTGAGTTTTCTCGAAGGAGAATTTGATGTGCTCGTTACAACGACCATTATCGAAACCGGAATCGATATTCCAAACGTTAATACGTTAATTGTTCATGATGCAGATCGCATGGGACTTTCACAGCTTTATCAACTACGTGGCCGAGTCGGTCGTTCCAATCGCGTGGCATACAGCTATATGCTCTATCAGCGCGATAAAGTGTTAACAGAAGTTGCAGAAAATCGTTTACAAGCAATCAAAGAGTTCACTGAGCTTGGCTCTGGTTTTAAAATTGCTATGCGTGATCTATCCATTCGGGGTGCAGGGAATTTACTTGGTTCGCAGCAACATGGATTCATTGACTCGGTTGGTTTCGATCTGTATTCGCAGTTACTACAAGAAGCGATTGAAGAAAGACAGACAGGTGTCGTAAAAGAAGACAAAGCAGATGTCGAAATCTCCTTGCCTATCAATGCCTATCTTCCTGAATCATACATTCAGGATGGTTATCAAAAAATCCAAATGTATAAACGTGTAAAAGCAATTACTGGCGATGAGGATTATCTAGAGCTTGTTGACGAGATGATCGACCGTTTCGGTGATATGCCATTCGAAGCCGATTTATTGCTCCGCGTTGGACGTATGAAAGCGTGGGGTCGTGACGCTGGTGTAATATCCATTAAAAATGTACAGGGAATAGTGGAAATCCGCTTGTCGGCAGAAGGAACGGCTCGTGCTGACGGTGCAAAACTGATGGAACGTTCATTGAAGTTCGGCCATGCGGTTGGATTGACAATCGACAACGGACAAATTACCATAACCGTGAATGAAAAAAAGTCCAAGCAGTTTACGGAATTCGATATGGTAGAAGACATGGTACACACCATGCAGGAAACAGCAAAGGAAGTAGAATCTAAGGATACCTTGTAACACCTTGATTGCATAAAATGACCAATGTTGATGCATACTATTCTCAGAAATACATTTAATTTCGAGAAAGTGAGGCATTATACATGAAAGCAACGGGTATTGTCCGCAGAATTGATGACTTGGGAAGAGTAGTTATACCGAAAGAAATTAGAAGGACACTTCGCATTCGTGAGGGGGACCCTTTGGAGATATTCACTGATCGAGAAGGGGAAGTCATTTTAAAGAAATATTCACCTATTTCAGAGCTTGGCGAATTTGCGGTAGAATATGCAGAATCACTTTATGAAACGATTGGTACACCTGCACTAATCAGTGACCGCGATGAGATGCTAGCGGTAGCGGGTCTTGCCAAGAAGGACTATATGAACCGACAGTTGGCACCGATATGCGAAGAAATTCTGAACGGCCGATCTACTGTCATGGAAAAGCATGAGAAGACGGTAGAATGGGTACCAGGCCAAGTAGAGCAGATTAAGTCTTATTGTATTGTACCTATCATTACAAATGGCGACGCTATCGGTGCAGTTTACTTGCTGTCAAAAGTTCATTTTGTTGGAGAGGTCGAGCAAAAAGCTGCAGAGACAGCGGCCAACTTCCTGGCGAAACAGATGGAAAGCTAAACGAGTTTGATAAAAATATTAAGTTTTTAACGAAAACTCACAGTGGATGAATCTGCTGTGAGTTTTTTGATGAATAATTTTCTCTAAATGTAATTTAGTATGTTATTTTCAGAACAATAACATGTAAATGAACTTAACCTAAGCAAGTAATCAGAATGAAATCCGTCGTCCAATTTACATATACTACCTTTTCCGACGCGTGAAGCACCAAATACACTTCAATACTTTTCCTCAATTAAAAAGTGAAGTTTTTCACATACTACATCCATATATCACTTTTGAGTATCATTTTTCTTTTTGTGAATATATTCACAAAAGCCTTTAGTGAAGGGCTTCACAAGGTGTAAAATAAAAAGTGAAAGGTTTCACATACTACGAAAAAGCATAAAAGTCAAAACTTTTTTCATTTTTTTTTAAAGCGCTGAAAAACCCGTTGTATAGGTGATGTAACCGCTTACGATTTCTTGATTTTGGTAGTTGCCAGAATATTGCTACTTGTATTTGCTTTGCGTTTGCGCTTATAATCACTACCAACACGTTTGAACAATAAAAAACCAGATAGGGAGAGCGATATTATGAACAGGAAATACAAATCTTCTTTACACATGCATCAAATTCACAATGGAAAAATGGAAGTGGTTTCGAAGGTGCCATTAGAAAATAAAGAGGATTTGAGTTTGGCGTACTCACCAGGAGTTGCTGAGCCTTGTGTAGAAATCGCTCAAGACCCATCTCTTGCATATGAATATACAATTAAAGGGAATTTGGTTGCAGTTGTGACAGACGGAACGGCTGTACTTGGACTTGGAGATATCGGCCCTGAAGCAGCTTTGCCGGTAATGGAAGGGAAAGCTCTATTGCTGAAGCAATTTGCAGGGATTGACGCATTCCCGATTTGTCTGGATACAAAAGATGTCGATGAAATTGTCAACATCGTAAAAGCAATGAGCCCAACATTTGGTGGTATAAACCTCGAAGATATATCAGCTCCTCGTTGTTTCGAAATTGAACGCAGATTGCGTGAAGAGTGTAATATTCCAATCTTCCATGATGATCAGCATGGCACGGCAATCGTAGTGGGTGCAGGGTTACTTAATGCATTAAAAGTAGTTGGAAAAGAAAAAGAAGATGTGAAAATCGTCTTGAATGGTGCCGGTGCCGCTGGAGTTGCGATTACGAAACTATTGTTGAATATGGGCTTCAAAAACATTATCATGTGCGATTCGAAAGGTATTATTTTTGAAGGGCGCGAGAATGCGATGAATGACATTAAGCATGAAATGTCACGCGTCACAAATCTCGATAAAATCGAAGGTTCATTAGCAGCTGCAATGAAGGGTGCTGACGTATTCGTCGGTGTATCTGTAGCAAACTTGCTGACGAAGGAATTGATTGCACTAATGAATACAGATCCTATCGTATTCGGACTGGCGAATCCAATACCTGAGTTGAAGCCTGAATTGGCAGATGAGTATGGTGTGCGTATTATTGCGACAGGCCGTTCCGATTATCCTAATCAGGTCAACAACGTCTTGGCGTTCCCTGGTATCTTCCGTGGAGCACTAGACGTTAGAGCGACAGAGATCAACGAAGAGATGAAGCTTGCAGCGACGTACGCGATTGCAGACTTGATCAAGGATGAAGATCTCCGTGATGATTACATCATTCCGGATCCATTTGATGACCGTATCCCGACGATTGTTGCACATGCAGTAGGAAAAGCGGCGATTCGTACAGGTGTATCCGTTGCGAAGGAAATGGTTTTGCCTACACCCAGATGAAGATGAATAATGACCCGTCTTTCCTTGTAAGTAAGGGAAAGACGTTTTTTTTTAATAAAGTGAGCGCGCGAGGATCTATTTAGCGATGTTCTGGGTGGATGCTTTGTCGTAGGCTTGCGGAAGTTTTCGCTCATAAATTCGTACAACCGCTCATAGTTCATGGTTAACCGCTCTATAGCACTTGATTACTGCTCTATCCACATGCACAAGCGCTCTATCATGCTTTGCAAGCGATCATAATGGCTGGGCAACCGCTCAATGCGTTGGCAATGTGGTCTAGTCTTGACCTAAATTAAGTACAAGACGTCATGAATTCAAGTAATAGCTACAATGAAGTCTTATATTAATTGGGGTTTGTAGCGGATTCAAAAGCCACCCCTTATCTGCTTTTCCTACAGCTATAAACCAGCCCCTCCGCGTGCATAGGAAAGGCTGGTTCTTTTACGCGCCTAACGCACACACGCCTGCTTCATTGTGCGCGTATAGTATGATAAAACCAAATGGGGGAGCGGAATGACTTGGCTACTGATCGCAGGCTTTGCAATTTCATCTAGCATTGACAACTTTGGAGTTGGACTTTCTTATGGGGTACAGCGAGTACGAATTCCATTCACATCAAATGCACTCATTGCGGCAATTTGTTTTATCTTCAGTTTGATTGGCATAGTTGCCGGTGCATGGCTGGCTGAAATGTTACCGGGCATACTACCCGATCTTATAGCATTTGCTGTACTTAGCATCATCGGAATACGCATTATGATTATTGCATTTCGTCCACAACGAAAACATCAAGCAAATGTATTTAGTGAACCGGAAAAAATGGATTTTGACGGATCTTCGCATATTAGTCTTGGGGAGGCTTTGCTGCTTGGTATTGCGCTATCTGCGAATGCGTTAACGAATGGTATCGGAGCAGGTCTTTTGGCATTGTCACCGATTGCCATCGCATTATCAGCCGCTGTTGGCAGTTATATTACATTGTCAATTGGTGTGGGGCTAGGCACGAAACTGGCAGGCGTGCGGATTGGCAAGATGTCAGTAGGGCAATTCGGAACATTTATGAGTGGGGTGATTATTTTATTGATTGCGGCCACGCGCCTATTCTGACGTGATGAAATGGTATACTAGAAATCATCATCGAATGAAAGAGGCACGTATATGGCGTTGACTAAATGGAATATGAAGTCGTTTATGAAAGGTGCATCGATTCTAACTATTGCTGCCATCATCGTCAAAGTGCTAAGCGCGGTTTATCGAGTGCCCTTTCAAAACTTAGTTGGAGATAAAGGATTCTATATTTATCAGCAAGTGTATCCGTTTATCGGAATATTTATCGTTTGGACGTCCTCGGGTTTTGCTGTCGCGGTGTCTAAAATGCTTGCAGAAAGCAAAAGTCCTGGAGAATCACGTGGAATTTTACGTGTGTCACTAGCCTATCTACTTGTTTTATCAATAGGGATTTTTCTGTTATTGCGTTCAGGTTCTTCTTTCTTTGCAGAACTAATGGGAGACACTGCACTAGCTCCCGTTTTGCAGGCAGGTGCATATATCGTCCTCGTACTGCCGTTCCTAGCTGTGCTGAAGGGTGTCTTTCAATCAGAAGGGCAAATGATACCTGTAGCGATTTCCAACGTCTCAGAGCAGTTGTTCAGGGTGATCATCGTCCTTGCGGGTACGTGGATTGCGATACGTGCAGGAACATCACTTTATAAGGTAGGGGAAATTACGATGTGGGCAGCAGTTGCAGGAGAAGCGACAGGTGTCTTGATCCTGACTTGGTTCTTCCTGCAACGAGAACGTTTGGTGGCAGTTACTGTGAAGCCGTGGCAAGTGATTAAAGATCTGACCAAGATTAGCATTGGTGTCAGTGCGAGTTCTTTAATTTTACTGGTATTTCAATTGGTGGACTCTTTTACGATCTATAACGCATTAATCGAGGCGGGGACAATGAGTGAGACCGCTATGGAAATGAAAGGTGTCTATGATCGGGGACAGCCGCTTGTGCAAATGGGTATTTTGCTTGCATCTACATTGGCGCTAGCCCTCGTACCGTTAATCGCGCATCATGCATCTAAAAATGATAGACGGGGCGCCTTACCGTTCATTAGTTTGACGTTCCGGACATCTATTTTATTCGGTTGGGCTGCGACGATAGGGTTGGTTCTCGTACTACCTTTCGTTAATGAAATGCTGTTTCAATCACGAACAGGATCTGTTGCGTTAATCATCTTCTGTATGCAGATTTTCTGGTTGTCGATTATTTTACCACTGACAGCAATTCTTCAAGGAAGTGGTAAAGTGCGTGGGCCGTTACTACTCATGCTGCTTGGTGTCGTAATCAAACTGTCAACTACACCATTAATGGTTCATCAATATGGAATTGAAGGTGCCGCTGCGTCAGGCGCTATTTCATTCGCAATCGTTGCTATATTATTGATTTTTTACTTTAAAAGATTTTGGAAGTTTCCGCTGGCTCCGCGACGGTTTTATACCGTGCTAATTATTGCTAGTGTTGCAATGGCAGGGATATTGATTCCCTGGATGCTTCTAGCCGACTCATGGTTGTTTGATGGATTATCCTCACGTACAAGCTCAACGTTAACTGCAATGTCAGCTGTCGCAATTGGAGCAATCATATTCCTTTTCGTCATCTTGAAATCACGTATAATGAATGAAAAAGAGTGGTATTTACTGCCTTTTGGAAAACGATTGGCAACTGCTCAACTATGGCTAACTAAAAATAGAAGGTGAATTATATGAATAAAATAACTGTTATCGGACTAGGTGCAAGTGATTTAGAACAACTGTCGCTAGGCACGTATCGATTATTAAAACAAGCGGACCATCTCTATCTTCGGACAGAAGAACATCCCATCGTTGCAGAATTACGTTCGGAAGGGCTAGAGATGGAAAGTTTTGATAGGATTTATGAAGCAAATGATGCGTTTGAAGACGTCTATCAGCAAATCGTCGATAAACTACTGGAATTGAGTGTGCAACAGCCGATTACATACGCTGTGCCGGGACACCCACTTGTAGCGGAACGTACGGTTCAACTGTTGATTGAAAAAGAACGGACAGGTGAGATTGAACTTCATATTGCTGGCGGGAGTAGCTTTTTAGATCCGATTTTTACAGCGTTGCGTATTGATCCGATTGAAGGATTCCAGTTGCTTGACGGTACAGACTTGAAACGTGACGACGTACGCATGGATCAGCATGTATTAATTGGACAAGTCTATGATGCATTCGTCGCTTCTGACGTGAAATTGTCTTTGATGGAGAAATATCCCGATTCTCACGTCGTCACCATCGTTACATCAGCCGGTTCACGAGATGAAGTGTTGACTGAAATACCGCTGTTTGAACTTGACCGAACAGTGACATTGAATAATCTAACGACTGTCTATGTACCGCCGCTACTTGAACACGAACAACGACTGAAAGAGTGGAGTTCATTAAGGGACATCATTGCGACTTTGCGTGGACCGGACGGCTGTCCTTGGGATCGTGAGCAAACGCATGAATCATTGAAGCGCTATTTAATCGAGGAATCCTTTGAGTTGATCCAGGCCATTGATGAAGAAAATGATGATGCTATCGTCGAAGAACTAGGAGATGTTTTGCTACAAGTCTTTCTTCATGCGCAAATCGGGGAAGACAATGGCTACTTCTCCATGGAAGATGTACTCGAAACTGTAGGGGCCAAAATGATACGACGACATCCACATGTATTTGCGCAAACACAAGCTGATACAACCGAAGAAGTGTTGACGAACTGGCAAGCTATCAAGGAGCAGGAAAAACCTAAACCGTCTATGCTGTTAGAAGGACAAGAACGTTTGGCATCGTCCTTGCTGACATCTTATAACTATCAAAAGACCGCAGCCAAAGTTGGGTTTGACTGGCCGTCTATAGAAGGAGCTTTCGACAAGTTCCAGGAAGAGTGGCAAGAGTTTCAGGAAGAAGTAAAAAGTGGTGGGCCGGAGCAGCAGCTAGACGAGCTCGGAGACGTATTGTTCACTATCGTCAACATCGCAAGATTCCTGAAGCTCTCACCAGAAGAAGCCATGTGGCACGCCAACGAAAAATTCAAATCTCGTTTCCATTCCGTGGAGCAATCCGTGAAACAAGGAAGCGGAAAATTTGAAAATTATACAGTAGACGAACTAGAAGAATTCTGGCAACAGGCCAAAAGAGAGGAAGAATCTAAATGAGACTCGACAAGTTTTTAAAAGTATCACGCTTTATAAAACGCCGAACGCTAGCGAAGCAAGTGGCTGACCAAGGCAGAATCACAATTAATGGGAAAGTAGCCAAGGCATCGTCTGTTGTCAAACCGGGTGATGAACTTTCAATCCGATTTGGCCAAAAGATCGTCAATGCTACGGTAAATGAGCTGAAGGCGTCAACTAAAAAAGAAGACGCAGCAGGTATGTACACGATCACTAGCGAAGAGCGCTTAGAGAAAGTAGAACCTGAGTTTGTAGACGATGAAAATTAATTGACGAGAAGATAGACTAAAGAGGAGTAGAATAGAGGGTTTGCCCCCCAACTTAAAAATGGCTTGTCATGTCTGGCCAAGCCTCTGCATATGATATGGGGAACGTACTAGAGAAGGGGGACGCATATGCAGATTCAAACAGACAGCTCCATGTATACTATTCCATCAGGAGACCACGTAGTGACGATGCGCAATCGCAAAAGAATGGACCTCACATCCGTGAAAACGATCGACCGCTTTGACCAGGAGGAATTTCTTGTTAGAACATCGCTAGGCGTACTGCAAATCCGTGGGGAGGAACTGCGTATTGTACATCTAGATGTGGACAAGGGCCTACTCACGCTTGAAGGTACTGTCCAAACACTTCAATATGATGACGAAGAAGCAGGTTCACGCAATTTCCTCCATAAATTATTCGGATGAGCCTATCCGTCCAGTTCTTCAGTCTATTGGCGATGATCGGGACAGGTATTACTGCTGGAATTGTACTGGATTTATTCGGAACCATTGTCGCCGCGTGCGATAAACGTTCATTCATTAGAAGATGGGCATTCTGGTTTGAATGCCTTATCTGGATTATGTTAGGGATCATGTCGTTTTGGGTATTAGTTTTGGTACGCGACGGGGCATGGAGAATGTATGACCCTGTTGCCCAGATTAGTGGCTTGTTATTGTACGCAGCTATCTTCCATCATCCCGTGAGAATTGTAGGTAGACTACTGTTACTTGTGGTGCTTAGGCCGATTTGGCTCATCATTCGTCTTGTCTACCTAACGATTCAACGTATTTTCTATTTAATTGTTTCTATTCTGTCAGTAATCACGTCACCGTTTATAAGATTAGTGAAGAACGTAGGGAAATTCCTTCAAAATAAATGCAGAGTACTATATAATAGAGTGCAATAGTAGAATTACGCCAGAAAGGTGTGTGCGCCATGAAAAAAACACAGAAGCCCTCAACAAAGAATGTGACATCAATCGATACAGACTATGTGCGCTCCATGCAAAAAAAAGAAAATTTTAAAAAAGCACAACAAAAACGTTTGCGTAATAGGTTGGCTGTATTTTTTGTCATCGTCTGTGTGGTTGCTGGAAGTTTGTTCAATATGAACGCTGGTCAGAAAGAAATTCTGGCTGCGAAACATAAGGAAAAAGCCCAAGCAATAGCTACATTAGAGGATTTGAAAGAACAGCAAGAACAACTGAATACGCAGTTGATTCGATTGGATGATGACGAGTATATTGCGAAACTCGCACGGAAAGAATACTTTCTTTCTGAGTCCAATGAGATCATTTTTTCCATTCCTGATAAGAAAAAAGAGTCAGAAAAAGAGATAAGAAAAGAGTAGTCAAGTTGACACTCTTTTTTTGTTGGCTATAATATAGATAGGAGCCTGTAAAATACAGGCACTGCCAATATGGTTGATAGGCTTACGAGCCGCTTAAAACTTAAGGAGGAGCATTTTTTTTATGTCAATTGAAGTAGGCAGCAAGTTAGAAGGTAAAGTAACCGGGATCACAAATTTTGGGGCATTTGTTGAATTGCCAAGCGGATCCACAGGATTAGTCCATATTAGTGAAGTAGCTGACAATTATGTCAAAGATATTAATGATCATTTAAAAGTCGGCGATATGGTTGAAGTCAAAGTAATGAATGTGGGATCTGACGGTAAAATCGGTCTTTCCATCCGTAAGGCTAAACCTGAGTCAGAACAACGTCCACAGCGTCCACAACGTCCAACTAGACCTCGTCAAGGAAGCAAACCGAGCTTTGAACGACCAGAGAATTTTGAACAGAAGATGGCAAAATTCATGAAGGACAGCGAAGAACGTCTAACTACCTTAAAGAGAGCGACAGAGTCCAAGCGTGGCGGTCGTGGAGCCAGAAGAGGATAACTTGCTGACTAATTCAACTGCGAACTAAAATCAGATGACATCCTATACGTATGTTCCGCAATATGGAGCATGCGTTTTTTTGTGGGGAAAATTCGAGTCCATTTTGTTATGCCAGTGCCACTGAGTGTTCGTTCCGTTGTAGTTTTAAGAGGAAGTACAGCTACTTGGTGATACCGCTCATGCATTTCTCGTAAGTACAGTGGGGTTCATTGGCTTTACACTCTCATAGTCAGTCAAGTAAGTGTCCTTGTACAAAATAGACTAATAAATGATCCAGCCAAACCACTAGCACTTCTTATTAACGCTTACAATAATTAACCATGCATTAAATCGATAGTGTACTAAATTCAAGGTTAATCCACAGATCATTTTCTCCAACAAAAAATCCTCTGCGTAAGCAAGAGGATTTTTGTACTTCTATTATAGCGGCGGAGGGGGTCGAACCCACGACCTTTCGGGTATGAACCGAACGCTCTAGCCATCTGAGCTACGCCGCCAAGATGTTTTCGCATTGAAATTAGGTAATTCCATATGCAACGTCTCTTATCATACTAGGCATTTGAAGAAGTGTCAACATCTCTTTTGCTAAAAAATATACATACGGAATACGTCGAAATGTTTTGTGAATATGCCGCCACAAACAGACAAAATTTCTCGCGAACCCCATGTATAGTTTTATGTAAGAGAACATAGGGGGTATGGGAAATGAAGATGATTGACAATATGGAACGACCAATTGTACAGATGTTCAGGGCGTACTGGCAAGAGTTTATGAATCGGAAAGTATACTTGCTAACTGCCCTTCTATTCTTAGTAGGATCATTCTTTCTATCGCAAGCAGTAGTATTCGATATGGCAGTACCATTCTTCTTGCCGATCTGGGCATTAGCAAGTATGCGCTACCGTCAACACATGATCTACGTATTTATAGGAGGGATGGCAGGCAGTGCGTTTCTTGGGGTAGGACAAGCTGTCATTCATTTGGCGCAATTACTACTGTTTCATTCAATCATAAAGATTCCAGTCGTGAAAAGGTCTATTCCAATCGCTGTGGCCGGAGCAATGATTATTCCACAATTAATTTGGCAGCTCGTTAAATACGGCGATGGGATGTTGCCTTTAGCCATTCAGTTGTCTATAGGGTTAGAAGCGTTGCTTGCGTTGTTCATGACCATTTTCATGTTACTGGCTTTTCCTTCTATAGAAAGAATGCTGTATGGGCCGTGGAATCCTGAGCAGATCAGTGCGATGTGTATTGTGGGAGCGCTGGCAGCTACCGGGATGGGAGGATTCCAAATCGGTACGGTATCGGTTGCGGGGGTGTTCTTGTTTTTAGCGATATTTGTAGCCGCCGTAGTGGGGGGAGTGCCGTTCGCTACAACTGTCGGAATGATTATTGCATTAATCATAGGTGTATCAGAGTTGTCCTTCACGGGCATGATGGCGTTATATGGTATGACTGGTTTGTTGGCAGGTTCACTAAAACGCTTTGGAAAGCTAGGGGTCATCACCGGCAGTGTCTTTGTTTCGCTCTTTTTCCTTCTATATGATGCGACACTGCCTCTAGATACCGTTCACTTTTCCACAGTTGGTGCCGCGGCTTTACTGTTTATATTGATTCCTTCACGTAAATTAAGTCAAATACGACAAGTTTTATTGCCGAAACAAGAAGGAATATCGGAAAAGCGACAGCAATGGCTGGCGGATAAACTGGACGGGCAGTTAGAGGAGTTCCAACAGTTTGCTCATTTCATGTCAACACTTGTGAATGATCGTCTGTCACCCGAAGAGGAAGTGGCGGCAACAAGTCAAGTACCATCTATTTGTCAATCCTGTTTTCGTTACCGAAAGTGCTGGGAAAGTGAAGAGGACAGTATAGAACCGTTGATTGACGAATGGGAAACAACTTATTCTGCAACGAAAAAAGCGGCACGTGTACGTGTTGAACAGAAGATGAAATATAAATGTCTACGTTTTAAAGGATTAATGAATGAATTAGAAGAGAGAGGGGCCAATAAATTATTGATGGGGCAGTTGCAGCATGGTCGAAAGATGCTAGCACTACAATTGCGTGATATGAGTACGCATATTGAAAAAGTTATGAGAGAGGTAAAGGAAGATCTGACAACGTATAAGTTGGCTGAAGAAGAGCTTGCGAATCGTTTACAATCACAAGCCATAGAGTTTTTTCAAATAGATATATTATCAGAAGAACGGGGTGCCTGCAGAATTGTGATTTCTGTACCGGAAAAAAAGGCGGATTTTGAAGCCGAAACGACGGTCGGAGAATATTTATTACTGCCTATCTTGGAGCAAATGTACGATGAACCGATGCATATTTCAAAATCGACTTATCAGCCGTTCCCGTTCCCGCATGTACAACTGACCTTTAGTTCAGCTGTTCGTTTTTCACTTGATTATGATATCGTCACGACAGCTGGAAAGGGATCGTTCAATGGTGGTGATGCGTATGAGCTATTCAAGATTCATGATGGCTTGTCAGCCGTACTGTTGTCGGACGGGATGGGACAAGACATCAATGCTTACCACGAAAGTAGAAAGGTAATCCGGCTGATGCGGGAGTGTCTGGGTCAAAAAATGGATCCGGAAACAGCGATCCACACTTTGCATTATATGATGGCATTGAACGGATTGGATGATATGTATGCAACGCTCGACTTGGCGTTAATTGATTTACAAGAAGGGCGACTATGGTCGTGGAAAGCAGGTTCGATGAGTACCTACATTAAAAGAAGTGATGATTGTATTCGGTTAGACAGCAAAACAGTACCATTTGGTTTCTTGCCGTCATTTTCTATAGAAGCGAAAAATGAAAAGCTCAAGTCCGGTGATATCGTCGTTATGATGACGGACGGCATATTTAATGGAGATATACCGCTTGATATCCAGGAAGACGTGATGAATCAAACGATAGAACGCTTTAAAGATATGGATTGTCGGACGATTGCAGATCAAGTAATGATGGAGATGGAACGGGTATTTGAGTCAGTGGAGGATGATCGGACGATTCTCGTAATGAAAGTCGGCCATATTGTGCCAAAGTGGTCAAAAGCGAATAAGCAACCTCGAATCATTTCTAGCTAAACAATGTTAGAATAGAGAGAGGAGGGAGATGGATCATGAAAAGTTTGCAGCAAAAGGTATTAAAATTTATTGACAAGCAAACGTTGATTCCTCCCGGCTCTCGTGTATTAGTCGCGTGTTCGGGTGGTGTGGATTCCATGGCACTGCTTCACTTTCTAGCGACGCATCAGCAATCTTTGGTCATTGAAGTAGCGGCCATCCATGTAGATCACATGTTGCGTGGAGTTGAATCTGCTGAAGATGCGTTTGTTGTGAAGCAACTGTGCAAGGAATTCGGGCTACCCTTTTATTCTGAACAAATACCTATTCCAGTTATCTTGGATAGCCAGGGCGGTAATATGCAGCAAGTATGTCGGCAACAGCGTTATGCACGTTTCGAACAAACGATGGAAAGTGAGAGGTTCACAGTTCTCGCAACAGCCCATCATGCAGATGACCAACTAGAGACGGTGCTGATTCAATTAAGTAAGGGACAATCATTAAATGGTATGCCTATTCAGCGGACAATCCACTCGGGTAAAGTTATACGTCCACTTCTTCCATTAAGAAAGAGTGAATTGTACATGTATGCGTCACATCATAAAATAATGTTCCGGGAAGATCCAAGTAATGAGCAAGACAATTATTTACGTAATCGTATGCGACATCACGTGCTACCATTCTTGATGGACGAAAACCCATCCGTCGCAGTCAACACAGTCCGCCAAACAGAACAACGGCAAGCGGATGAAAGCTTGCTGAATGAGCTTGCGGATCAACATTGGCGTTCGATTGTTACGTATACGCAGGAGCAGCTTCCCTCTTTTCAACGGGAGGCGTTTCTTGCTATTCCCCACGCTTTACAAAAGCGCGTGATTCAACTACTATTAAAATGTCTAACTAACCCAGCAACAGAGAACGCTGAGTGGCATTTTGCAGTAGTGGATGAACTGTTACAACATATTACGAACTCAGCTGGAAATGTCACAATTGATTTGGCGTATGGCTATCGGTTTATCAGGGAATATGATAAACTGCTAATTACAAAAATGGATATAGATACAGCGTCCCTTCGTCCAAAAGTACTTGAAAAAGGTACTTGGCATACGTGGGGGAATATTCAGTTTTACTGGCATCATGCCAGCGCACATATGATAGAAGAATTCTCACCTTCAGATGAAATCAGGTATTTCCAATTACCTGAGACGGAACTGCCGCTAACTGTACGTCTTCGGATGACCGGAGATAGAATGTTGATCAAAGGAATGTCCGAGCCGAAACGTGTGAAGCGGATATTGATTGATGAGAAGATAGGGATCATGCAAAGGCAGCAGCAACCTGTCGTTACGACAGCAAGCGGTACTGTGTGTGCAATACCTGGTGTACGGTATAGTGAGATGTTTTCACGCCGCCAACTGGAAGGCGATTCATACATATGGATTACGCGAGAAGGCGAGACAAGATAAAATAGAGGGGGACGGGCCGATGATCGCGCAAGATATCGAGCATGTTTTAATTTCAGAAGAGCAACTAGAAGAGAAAGTCCGAGAACTTGGAGCAACATTAACTGAGGAGTACCGTGAAAAATTCCCATTAGCAGTTGGTGTACTTAAAGGTGCACTACCATTTATGAGTGACTTGATCAAACGTATTGATACGTATATCGAATTAGATTTCATGGATGTTTCTAGTTATGGAAATGCGACAGTTTCATCAGGTGAAGTGAAGATCATCAAAGATTTGAACACTAGCATAGAAGGTCGCGACGTGTTGATTATTGAAGACATTATTGACAGTGGGAAGACATTGAATTACTTAGTGGAGCTGTTTAAATACAGAAAAGCAAACTCTATCAAAATCGTTACGTTGTTGGATAAGCCGACAGGACGTAAAGTAGATTTGAAAGCAGATTACGTAGGTTTCGATGTACCAGATGCGTTCGTTGTTGGGTACGGCTTGGATTATGCAGAGAAATACCGTAATTTACCGTACATTGGGGTATTGAAAAAGGAAATTTACTCTTTCTGACGGAAGTGCAATGAACCGAATTGAAGGCTATTTGCCTTAAGGCATTTCTTTTGTTAAGTAGTGTTAATCTATGCTAAAATTTACAATAGTTTTCTGTTTAGTTTTTGTTGAATGAGATGAGGAGGCTTGGGATGAATCGAATACTTCGATACTTTCTTTTATATGGATTGATTTTCCTAGCAATAATGGGGATTTTCAGTTCGCTTAACAATCCAAATCCGAAGATGAAACCAATTCGGTATGATGAATTCGTCACAGCGCTGGAACAGGGGAAAGTTGAAAATGCAACTTTTCAGCCATTACAGCTTGTGTATGAAGTAAAAGGGGAAATGGCTGGCTACGAAAAAGGTGAAACTTTCGTAACAAACATTCCGGAAAATGATATGGACAGTATTGGTGAAATTGTCAAAACGACAAGTACTGAGATTGACATCCTGCCGCCAAAAGAAACAAGCGCGTGGGTATCGTTCTTTACAGGACTCGTACCATTCATAATTATTATTATCCTTTTCTTCTTCTTACTGAACCAATCACAAGGCGGCGGTGGCGGCAAGGTGATGAACTTCGGAAAAAGTAAAGCGAAACTGCAATCGGATGATCGGAAGAAAGTACGTTTCAATGACGTTGCAGGTGCAGATGAGGAAAAGGCTGAGCTCGAAGAAGTCGTGGACTTCTTGAAAGATGCCAGTAAGTTTGTGGAGTTAGGTGCACGAATTCCGAAAGGGATCTTATTAGTAGGACCTCCAGGTACAGGTAAAACATTGCTTGCACGTGCAGTAGCAGGTGAATCAGGTGTACCATTCTTCTCGATTTCAGGTTCTGATTTCGTTGAGATGTTCGTAGGTGTGGGTGCTTCTCGAGTACGTGATTTATTTGAGAATGCTAAGAAAAACTCACCATGTATTATTTTTATTGATGAAATTGATGCAGTTGGACGTCAGCGTGGAGCCGGCTTAGGTGGCGGTCACGATGAACGTGAGCAAACATTGAACCAGTTGCTAGTAGAAATGGATGGATTTGAAGGGAACGAAGGAATTATTATCGTTGCTGCAACAAACCGTCCGGATATTTTGGATCCGGCACTTCTTCGTCCGGGACGTTTTGACCGTCAAATTACGGTTGGTCGTCCAGATGTTAAAGGAAGAGAAGCTGTGTTGAAAGTACATACACGAAATAAGCCGCTTGATGATACGGTCGATATGAAAGCTCTTGCTCAACGTACTCCAGGATTCTCTGGTGCAGATCTTGAGAACTTATTGAATGAAGCAGCTCTTGTGGCAGCGAGAAGAGATAAAAAGAAAATCGATATGTCCGATATTGATGAAGCGACGGATCGTGTGATTGCAGGCCCTGCGAAAACAAATCGTGTCATCTCGAAAAAAGAGCGAAACATCGTTGCGTTCCACGAAGCGGGTCACGTAGTCGTAGGTTTAATGCTCGACGATGCAGAAATTGTCCATAAAGTAACTATAGTTCCTCGTGGGCAAGCTGGTGGATACGCAGTTATGCTTCCGAAAGAAGATCGCTACTTCATGACAAAACCTGAACTTCTCGACAAAATCGCGGGTCTTCTAGGTGGACGTGTATCAGAAGAAATTGTACTAGGTGAAGTGTCAACCGGTGCACATAATGACTTCCAGCGCGCTACAGGTATTGCACGATCGATGGTTACAGAATATGGAATGAGTGATAAAATTGGTCCGATGCAGTTCGGGCAGACACAAGGCGGCCAAGTATTCCTTGGACGTGACTTCAACTCTGAACAAAACTATTCTGAAGCAATCGCATACGAGATTGACTCTGAAATGCAAATGATCATAAAAGAACAATACGAACGCACAAGACAAATTTTGACTGAAAACCGAGAGTTGCTTAATCTAATCGCAACCACTTTATTGGAAGTCGAAACGTTGGATGCGGAACAAATCAATCACTTGAAAGATCACGGTACTTTGCCTGATCGCCCATACGACAACAACGATGGTAGCGTTGATGACAAGAAAATTGTAGAAGAATCCCCTGTGGAAACTACAACTCCTGATAGCACGGGTGCGCCATCAGACCCGTCAATCGGTGACTTGCCAAGTGAAAGTGGAGCAGTAGATAAGACACTGCCATCCATTGATGAAGAACGTAGAGACTAAGCGAACCCAACAGCCGACTGTATACAGTCGGCTGTTTTCTTATGAAGGGGGAGCGCGTTCAGTACACATTCACAGTATCTGGATGTGAAATTATGATATGATGTACGGGAAAAAGTCAAAGTAAGAGGGGACAACGACTATGTTATTAGTATTAGACACAGGCAATACGAATATTGTGTTAGGTGTATATGAAGGGGATCAACTGAAGCACCATTGGCGGATGGAAACCTATCGACATAAAACAGAAGACGAATATGCTATGCAAGTAAAGGCATTGTTCCAGCATGTGGGGATTTCATTCACTGACATCACAGGCATTATTATTTCTTCTGTAGTGCCGCCCGTTATGTTCCCGTTAGAGCAAATGTGTAAAAAGTATTTTAATCAAAAGCCGATGGTCGTTGGACCTGGCGTAAAAACCGGATTAAATATCAAATATGAAAATCCCCGCGAAGTCGGTGCAGATCGCATTGTCAATGCGGTGGCAGCGATTCGTGAATACGGTAGTCCGCTCATTATCGTAGACTTTGGAACAGCTACTACGTATTGCTATGTTAATGAGCATGGCGAATACATGGGTGGTTCTATCGCGCCTGGTATTAAAATCTCCATGGAAGCATTATTTGATCGTGCCTCTAAACTACCGCGCGTTCAACTGGCACGGCCGGAGCATGTAGTAGGTAAGAACACCGTAGCTGCCATGCAGTCGGGTATAATATTTGGTTACGTTGGACAAGTAGAAGGAATCGTCAACCGTATAAAAGAAGATTGTGCAGTAGAACCTACTGTGATCGCAACAGGTGGAATGGCGGATTTAATTGCATCTGAAACCAAAGTGATTGATATTGTGGATGATTTTTTAACGCTAAAAGGATTACATCTGATTTATGAAAGAAATATGTAAGGAGAGAATAAAATGACAACAGATTACTTAGTAAAAGCATTAGCCTTTGAAGGGCAAATACGCGCATATGCAGTTCGTTCAACAGAAACAGTAGGAGAAGTGCAAGAGCGTCATCAAATGTGGCCGACAGCGACTGCTGCTCTTGGGCGTACAATTTCAGCATCAGTCATGATGGGGGCTATGTTAAAAGGCGATGATAGCATTACGGTAAAAATTCAAGGCGATGGTCCACTTGGTCCAATTGTCGTGGATGCTAATGCTAGAGGGGAAGTTCGTGGTTATGCAACGAATCCACAAACGCATTTACCGCTGAATAAACAAGGCAAATTAGACGTTCGTGGAGCAGTAGGTACGGAAGGTATGCTATCGATTGTAAAAGATTTAGGAATGAAAGATTATTTTACGGGGCAAGTACCGATTATTTCCGGGGAAATTGCAGAAGACTTCACACAGTACATGGTAGTATCTGAACAAGTACCATCCGCTGTGGCGTTAGGTGTACTCGTTGATCCAGATAACACGGTTAAAGCATCAGGTGGCTTTATTCTGCAAGTAATGCCAGGAGCTACGGAAGAGACGATTGAATTGCTGGAAGGAAGAATCGCGAACATGACGGCAATTTCTACTATGATTGACAACGGACTGACACCTGAAGGAATCTTAGCAGAAGTACTAGGTCAGGAAAATGTAGAATTCCTCTCTAGAATCGACGTAAGATTTGAGTGTGATTGTTCAAAGGAACGTTTTAGCGAAGCGATTAAGGGGCTTGGAGCTGTAGAAATTCAAGCGATGATCGATGAAGATCAGGGTGCGGAAGCGCAATGCCACTTCTGTTTGGAGAAGTATCAATTCTCTGAGCAAGAGCTTCGTGAATTAATTTGATTTTACTCTAAACTACTCACCCGTTGCCGAAAGTGTTTTGCGGTGGCGGGTAATTTACTAATCTACGCAAATTTGTACAATCAATTTAGAAAGCGCTACCAGCACCCGCACAAGCATCCCTAGTATAAATGGATACCACCTTTTATGCAGTATTACATGAAACCTGCGGATTAGCTTGTTTAGTGTAGGATTGATAAACCATAATGTTCTGAATGATTATATTGACAAGTAAAATAGATGGTAGTAATATCAAGTTAATAAATCATATTAAAATACTAGGTATTAGGAGCGGATGACAAATGAGTAGAGTGGGAAATTCAGTTATTGATTTGGTAGGTAACACGCCGTTAGTAAAATTAAATCGTTTAACAGGTGCAGATGACGCAGATGTGTATTTGAAACTTGAATTCTTCAATCCTGGCTCAAGCGTCAAAGATCGTATTGCACTCGCCATGATCGAGGCGGCAGAAAAAAGCGGTGATTTGAAAGAAGATAGCACAATCATCGAACCGACTAGTGGCAATACAGGAATCGGGCTCGCTATGATTGCGGCGGCGAAAGGATATAAATCTGTACTCGTCATGCCGGACACAATGAGTCTAGAGCGACGCAATTTACTTCGCGCATACGGAGCGGATTTGGTATTAACACCGGGAGCTGAAGGAATGAAAGGCGCAATCTCAAAAGCTGAGCAATTGGCAGAAGAAAACGGTTGGTTCCTACCGCAACAGTTTAACAATGAAGCAAACCCCGAAGTTCATCGTCTGACAACGGGACCAGAAATCGCGAATGCGTTGGAGCAAGTAGATGCATTTATCTCGGGAATCGGTACGGGTGGTACAATTACAGGAGCAGGTGAAGTGCTGAAAGAGCGTTTCCCTGGAATCAATATCGTAGCGGTAGAGCCAGAAGATTCAGCGGTATTATCTGGCGGTAAGCCGGGACCACATAAAATTCAAGGGATCGGTGCAGGATTCGTGCCGGAAGTATTAGATACGAAAATCTACGATGAGATTATCAAAGTATCTAATGATGACGCGTATACGTTTGCGCGTCGTGCAGCTCGTGAGGAAGGCATCCTTGGAGGAGTATCTTCAGGCGCAGCGATTGCAGCTGCATTGCAAGTGGCTAAGAAGTTAGGCAAAGGCAAAACGGTAGTCGCGATCATTCCATCTAACGGAGAGCGTTACTTGAGCACGCCCCTTTATCAGTTTGATGAAGAGTAAGAGATAAGGTATCGTGGGAGCCATTTGCTAGCGCACCAGTGATTCCAATGAAGTAATTTTATCCTTTCTGCATATGAAACTGTCGCTAGAAGTAGTAAGTTGCTTCTAGTGACAGTTTCTTTTTTTATCCTGTAACTAAATAGCATAATCTCTAAGCTGTTATCAGTGGGCAAAATTCTGTATAATTGAGATGAACCAAGCTAGTTATACATAGAACAGAGGAGGCTCACTGTGAATAAAAAGTGGAGCATAATAGTTTCGATTATAATTGTAATTGTCATGGGCACGATTATTTTCTTATTGAACAAGGAAATTAAAGAAGAAACGGGCGGCATCCCAGGTTATGAGGATTTGAATATGGAAAGCTTGCCGAAAGATGTGGTTGATCGTTTACCTGAAGATTGGCAAACTACTACGGACGTTGATAAGCCTGGGCTTGCTAAAGGAGATTTGGCTCCGGATTTCGAATTAACTACACTTTCAGGTGACACAGTCAAATTGTCCGATTACCGTGGCAAGACGGTCATGTTGAACTTCTGGGCGTCGTGGTGTCCGCCATGCCGATCAGAAATGCCGCATATGGAAAACTACTATATAGACAATAAAGAGTCCGACGATATGGAGATACTCGCAGTCAACATGACGAAAACTGAGAAGAATAAGGTAGAGAGTGCGAAAGAATTCGTCGATGAATATAAATTAACGTTTCCAATTTTATTGGATAAGGACAGCGAAGTAATGAAAATGTATCAGATAAAAGTTTATCCGACTTCGTATATCATCAATAAAGAAGGTGTGATTACAGATAAAGTGATGCTGCCGTTGGATGATACGATGATCAAACAGTTAATAGACGAAAGTAACGCAGAGTAAATACTAGAGACGCAGGGGGAACTAGCATGAATACAGTAGCCTATCAGACAGCTTCAATGACAAAAGACGAATTCTTTTATGCCTATCGCCAACTTGCAA
This sequence comes from Sporosarcina ureae, assembly GCF_002101375.1. Lineage (GTDB taxonomy): Bacteria > Bacillota > Bacilli > Bacillales_A > Planococcaceae > Sporosarcina > Sporosarcina ureae_B. The sequence goes on from NZ_CP015207.1 coordinate 1,983,078, forward strand.
CAGAAATGGATCGGCATGTTTTGTTGGAGAGTGGTCGTGGCGGGAAGATGTGTGTGGCGGGACTTGATCCGCTTGTGACGTTCAATGCAACCGAAACCGGTCTACGTTTAGAATGGCGTGATGGTAAAGAAGAATTGCTGACGGGAGAAGATCCGCTAGTCTTGTTGAATGACTTTATGGCGAAATATGAATTGGAGCATCAGAACGATATGCCTGCCTATCAAGGGGGGGCGATTGGGATGGTCAGTTACGATTATGTCAGACGCTACGAGACCCTACCGATTATTGCGGAGAACGATTTGACGACGCCTGACGTATTCTTTTATCTCTTTGATCAATGGGCTGTGTTCGATATAGAAAAGGAAAATGTCTACTTTATGGCATTGCCTGAAAAACGGCATGCGCTGGATAGTATGGTAAAGGAATGGACCGAAGCATCACAAACAGGTCTGCTGAATCGTCAATTTACTACTGGTCAGGCGGTGGATGTGGACGTTACAGAAGAAGATTTACAAGTATCTGTAACGGGAGAACAGTTCGAGCAAATGGTGCGCGATGTACAGCAATTCATTGAGGATGGAGATGTCGTGCAAGTGAATTTGTCCGTACGCCAGTCAAAACCGCTCATCGCACCATCTTTATTGATGTATGAAGCATTGCGCTCGTTCAATCCTTCACCTTATATGGCCTATATGGCGGCACCGAACTTTGAAGTAGTTTCCGGTTCGCCTGAATTATTGTTGAAAAAGCGTGGGACTGAGTTGAGCACGCGACCAATCGGTGGTACACGAAAGCGTGGGATGACGGAAGCGGAAGACTTTGCTTTACAGGAAGAATTGATATCGAACGCAAAGGAGATAGGTGAGCACAAGATGCTTGTCGATCTCGAATGTGCCGACTTTGAAGGGATCTGTCAGGAAGGCACAGTGGAAGTGGATGAATTCATGGTCGTCGAAAAGTATTCGCACGTTATGCATTTGGTGTCTAATGTTCGCGGTACTGCGTCTTCTGAAGATCTGGCATCTATTGTACACGGAGTATTCCCTGGAGGCTCCATTACGGGAGATCCTAAATTGAGGACAATGGAAATCATTGAAGAACTGGAGCCGACGCGCAGAGGACTCTATACAGGATCAATGGGTTGGATTGGTTTCAACGGAGATCTGGAGCTGAATATCACCATTCGTACAGCATTCATTCAAGATGGTATCGTGCATATCCAAGCGGGTGCTGGTTTAGTACCTGATTCGGATCCTGCTGCTGAATATCAAGAGTCTCTCAATAAAGCGAAAGCACTTTGGCAGGCGAAAGAAATGGCTGAGTTGGTGATTCGTGAAGAAAGTGAGCAATTGCATTGATTTGCTGGATGAACGGCAAGCGAGTAGTTGCGGAAGAACTACAGATATCACCGTTTGATCATGGATTTCTTTATGGACTGGGTTTTTTTGAAACATTCCGTACATACGGTGGAAAGGTATTCCTCTACGAATCGCATATGATTCGCTTGCGGTCGGCATTGAGCGATTACCGTATTGAAATGTCGTATAGTGATGAAGAAATTCTATCGGCTATTCATTCCTTGTACAAAGAGAATGGCAATGAAGATGGCTATTACCGATTGAATGTATCAGCAGGTGTGCATGATATCGGGCTAGCACCTACGCAGTATGAACAACCGAATGTACTGATCTTCCAAAAAGCGCTTCATCTGCCACCTGTACATACGGAAAAGGATGGCGTCTGGCTTGTGACAACGCGTAATGAACCGGAAAGCGTTGTTCGGCATAAATCACACCAGTATGCAAATAATGTAAAAGGGCGTCTGGAGTTACCTTCATTGAAAGAAACAGAAGGTCTATTTATTACTTCGGACGGCTATGTGGCAGAGGGCATTACATCGAATGTATTCTGGGTGAAACAAGGTGAGTTGTATACACCTTCATTGAACACGGGGATTTTACCTGGCACGACTCGAGCATTTGTTATTGAAATAGCTGGAGAACTGGGATTGCCTGTTAACGAAGGATTGTATATGCGTGAAGATCTTGAAATGTCGGAGGAAGTATTCATTACCAATGCGATTCAGGAACTAGTTCCGATTCGCCAAGTAGGAGAAGTGATGTTTTCTGGCAACGGAGGACCGGTCTATCAACGATTGCATGCCGGTTACCAACAAGCCATCAACCGAATGAAAGTGAGTGACTAGTAATGAAGTTATCAAAAGCGCGCGCATCGTATACATTGGGAAAAACGACGATTAATTTTACGGAAGAAACCGTGATTATGGGGATACTGAATGTCACGCCAGATTCATTTTCGGATGGCGGGAAATATGGTCAGAAAAACCCGGCACTTGAACATGCGCGGAACATGCTTGCGGATGGTGCAAAAATCATTGATATCGGCGGAGAGTCCACTCGTCCAGGATATACGCCTATTTCAGTTGAAGAGGAAATAGCTCGTGTTGTACCCATCATTGAGTTGCTCACGAAGGAACTCGGCTGTGTAATATCCATTGACACGTCAAAAGCAGCGGTTGCGGAAGCAGCGGTTATAGCGGGCGCAAGTATAATTAATGATGTGTGGGGCGCGAAGCGGGAACCGGCTATCGCGGAAGTGGCAGCGCGTTATGGCATACCTATCATTTTGATGCACAATCGTGAAAATCGTGATTATCAGCTACCATTCATGGAGGCTGTTATAGAAGATTTGCAGGAGAGTATCGATATTGCAAAGCGGGCGGGAGTAAGTGAAGAGATGATCTGGCTCGATCCAGGCATAGGCTTCGCGAAAGATCTCGAGCAAAATATATTAGCGATGCAAGGGTTGTCTTCGATTGCGGATCTTGGATATCCGGTTTTACTCGGTACGTCTCGTAAAGGCATGATCGGTAAAGTGCTCGATTTGCCCGTGGAAGAGCGTATAGAGGGGACGGGTGCGACGGTTTGCTATGGTATTGAGCATGGCGGACATATTATGCGTGTTCATGATGTAAAGGAAATCTCGCGAATGGTCAAGATGATGGATGTATTGACTAAGAAAGCGGCATACACTGGGTAAGCGATAAAATGGAGGGATTTCATGGATTATATTCATTTGAATGATATGGAGTTTTACGGTTACCACGGCGCATTGCCTGAAGAGAATAAACTCGGACAGCGTTTTCGGCTGACGGTTTCATTGGCAACGGATCTTGCGGAAGCCGGACAGACGGATGATTTATCGAAAACAATGAATTATGCAGAAGTGTATGAGATGTGTAAGAACATCGTAGAAGGTGAAGCGGTTCATTTGATCGAGACGGTAGCTGAAACAGTGGCGGGAACGATCATGACAGACTTTGCGGAAAAGGTGAACGGTGTTCGGGTCGTGCTTATTAAGCCGGACCCGCCGATTCGTGGACATTACTCATCAGTGTCCGTGGAAATCACGAGGGGGCGTTTCTCTTGAATAACGCCTACTTGTCACTGGGATCGAATATAGGCAATCGCCTGGAACATTTACAACAAGCTGTACAAATGTTAAATGAACATTCTTCTATTCAAGTGTTACTAGTTTCCTCCATCTACGAAACCGAACCTGTCGGATTAACGGAACAAGCGAAGTTTTTGAATATCGTCATAAAGCTCGGCACTACATTAGAAGCGACGGAATTATTGAGCGTTTGCCAGTCGATTGAAAATAAGCTTGGTAGAATGCGGAAAATACGTTGGGGCCCACGGACGGTAGACTTGGATATCTTGCTTTATAACGAGGAACATATCCAATTGGAGAATTTGATCATTCCGCATATACGAATGCAAGAGCGTGCATTCGTGCTTGTTCCACTAGTTGAGATTAATGGGGATGTAAAGAATCCTATAACAGGAACACGTTATCGTGAAGAGCTGGCGATAAAGGAAGACGGAGTGAATCTTTGGAAAAAGGTTGGACAAGTCGAAGAGTTTTTACAATAAGATTGAACATAAATGGCCAAACTGCTCTATAATAGGGCAGTTTTTTCTATACAATGGAACGAGATAACTGTTTGTCCTTTTGTTAGGCCTGGAATTTGTGTACAATAGTTGCAGACGACCGATCCTAAGGAGAGGGACGGTCAAAGTATGAAGGAGTGAAAGGGAATGTCCAATATGGATGAAATGAATGATCAGCTTTTGGTGAGACGCCAGAAGATGAAAGATATACGGGAAGATGGTTTGGATCCGTTTGGTCAGCGTTTTGAACGCACGCACCTAACAAACGAGATTCGCTCTACATATGAAGAGCAATCAAAAGAAGAGTTGGAAGAAAACGAGCATGAAGTAACTATTGCTGGTCGTATCATGACAAAGCGTGGAAAAGGCAAAGCAGGATTTGCTCACATTCAAGATCTTGGAGGTCAAATCCAGATCTACGTACGTCAGGATGCTATCGGTGAAGAAGC